>NZ_JAWQJF010000106.1:0-5577 GCF_033447055.1 Sedimentibacter sp. | reverse complement strand
GATACAAAGTACCTAAGATTTACAATTCATTTTAATAATACTATTATAAACAAATGAACTGAAATTATGGGGATTATAAATTATTTATTCAAAACTAAATTACGCATGTTACCACCATGATGAGCAGTGCTGATTTTTTGTAGAGCATTGCTTGTGCTGCTTTCCTAAAAAATTCATAACTAAGATAAAGCAATATAATTGTTTTATAATATCTGCAGATATTACATATTCCAACTGTATTAATAATTCAACAGTTGGGATCAACAATTTCTAAATGCTTACACAAAAACATAAAAAAGAGTGATAGAATGCAACTAATTTTTCTTACAGAGAAGAAGTTAGCATTACTGACAAGAAATGGTCAGATTATTTAATTAAAATTTAGATAGGTGGTATCCGCAAAATATTGCTGCTAATTCCGTTGATGCTTATTAAAGCATCCCAATGTCCCTCCATGTAATGTGGAAAAAATGCATTGATAAGAATAACGTTTTCTGCATGATTGTATCACAGGTGAAAAATGTATTCAATAGAAATATAATGATAAAAACTTCATAATAAATAATTATATGAAAATCGTTTCATATTAAATGATTGCTGATTTATATAAATAGGAATGAATTAATTTAAAGATTTTACAATAAATTAATATGAAGTTAAAAAAATAACACATATTATTTGTCGTAAATTGAAGAATTTTCTATTGAAATGTCGTAATTTAGCATAAAGTATTAGTATATTATTCTTTCGATATTTTGAGATAGTTAATAATTGTGAATTAATATTTTATAACTGAAATTTAATTTATTGACAGAAACAAGGTTTTCAAGAGATGTAAATAGAAAAAGTCAAAGAATTACGACTAAATAGCAAAGCGATCATAAAAAAGCAGGCAAAACCCTTGAAATACCAATGAGATTGGTATATACTTAATAAATGAGTTGAAACAAAAAAGAAGCAAAGGAATAAATTATGTCAAAATTAAATATTAACCCTATAAAAGAACCCAACAAAATTATTAATTATTGGAAGAAAGAAAAATTTGCTGTTGCATGCATAGTAATATTTGGACTTACTTATAACATTTCTATGGTTTTAGGTCCAATTTATCAAGGAAAGCTAATTGACTCCGTTGTCAATGGAAATACAAATTCATTATTGAAGAACGGTGCTGTTTTTATTGCAATAATAGCAATGATACAATTCTTCAGATATTTTAAGCGCTTTTATATAAGGCGGTTTGCCAACAGCACAAGTGCAACAATGCGCTTAATGATTTACAATAACATAATGCATGAAACTCAAGAAAACTTAGATAAGGAAAATGTGGGTAATTTAATGACAAGAGCAATTTCTGATGTTGATTTGTGCGTAGAAGGAATGCGTAAATTTACAACTGAAGTATTTGACACAGGTGTGATGATGGTTTCATATTTTATTTCTATGCTTGTTTATGATGTCAAAATAACTATTTTGTCAATAATTTTTATTCCTGCAGCAATGATTCTAGCAGAGAAATTAAAAACAATCATATATAAATATTCCATTGAGTACAGAAATAAAAGTAGCGAAGTTGCTGATATTACTTACAGCACTATAGAAAGCGCCATGTTGTTTCGCATAAACGGCATGGAGGCACACAACAGAGTTAAGTATAGCAATGAACTAGAAGACTTACAGGATAAATCAATTAAAGCTTATTTGCTGGAAAATTCAATGCATCCCATTTATAATGCTATTGCGATGCTTGGAGTTGTAACAGTAATTTATATGGGTGGAAATAAAGTTGTGAACGGGATTTGGACTGTTGGAACTTTTTCAGCATATATTACAATGTTTGGAGATTTGGCAATTAAAGCAAGCAAAGCAGCTAAGTTATTTAATTCTGTCCAAAAATCACAGGTTTCATGGAAAAGGATAAAGCCATTTCTAACGGAATACAATGGAAAAGATACTACATTTTTTACAACTGATAAAAAGACAAGTCTTGCAGTGGACAATTTAAGTTTTAGTTATCCCAGAACAAGCACAAATGCAATAGAAAAAATTACTTTTGATGGAGTACAGGGAGAAATCATTGGTGTGACTGGACCAATTGCTTCGGGTAAATCAACATTAGGGATTTCTTTTCTGGGTCTTTATAATTATGAGGGAAGCATTAAAATTAACGGCAAAGAGTTAAGAGATTATTCAGATTATGAAAGAAGCGAAATGATATCATATTTAAGCCACAAACCGCAGCTTTTGTCTGACACAATTTACAACAATATAACTATGGGGAATAGAAAAGATATAGCGGAAGTTTTAAAGCATGTATGTTTTGATGCTGATTTAAAAGTAATGCCTCAAGGTTACAATACATTGGTTGGAAACAGCGGCATCAGATTAAGCGGAGGACAACAGGGAAGAATTGCACTAGCCAGAACTTTATTAAACAAAAATAAAATTATTATACTTGATGATCCTTTTTCTGCAGTAGATATGAAAACAGAAGAGAAAATTATAGATAATTTACGAGAAAATTACAAAGAAAGTTTAATTATATTAATTTCTCACAGACTTACTGCATTTAATAAAATCAATAAAATTTTATTTCTGCATAATGACAAAACAATTGATTTTGGCACTCATGATGAATTAATGAACAACTCGGTGCTATATAAAGAAATATACAATTTGCAGTGTGCTGTAGGAGATGAAGATGAGAAACAATAAAGTTAAAACAACTGTAATTAAAGCTTTTAATAAAAATAAAATTCTTTCTGTATTTTTAATTTTCTTAATCATTGGAGTGGTATTAGCATCTTTAATTCCTCCTCAAATATTAAAATATATTATAGATTACAACTTTACTGAAAAAACTATCGATGGCCTTATTGACACAGCAATTTTCTACATTGCGATTTTAATTTTAACAGGTATTTTGGATTTTCTTAAAGAAGCTGTTCTTACTGTATTAGGACAAAAAATTACTAAGGAAATTCGGTTGGAAATGATGATTAAGCTGGAAAAAATAAGTACAATTTATTTTTCGGAAAATGAAACAGGACAGATTGTATCAAGATTTACAAATGATGTGGATGCAATTAATTCAATGTTTACAACAGGCATAGTGGGAATGATAATTGATTGCTTTAAAATAATAGGAATCATTATATCCGTTTTTATATTCAGCACTAAACTTGGAGCGATTGTATTAATTTTATTTCCTGTAATTTATGCTTTAACGAGGCTTTTTCAAAAGAAAATGCTTTATGCTCAAATAGAAAACAGAAAATTGGTTGGTACAGTAAATAATCATATATCTGAAAGTTTTAAGAACATTCAAATGATTAAATCTTTCAGCAAAGAAGATTATATGGAGAAAAGATATACTGAGTTGTTGGAGAAAAATTATGAAACAGTAGAAAAAGTAAATTTTTATGATTCTGTATTTTCACCGATAATACGAATAATACGTGCTGTTGTAATAGCATCAGTTGTTGTTTTATCTTCAAAACAGTTTAATATTTTAGGAATTTCCTTAGGTATGATAGCTGCATCCATAGATTTGATTTCAAGCTTGTTCGCACCGGTTGAAAATGTTGGTATGGAGCTTCAAAACATTCAAAAATCAATATCCGGAATAAAGAGAGTTAATGAATTCTTTAATGAAACTGAGGATATAAAAAAAAGCAATGAAGAATATAAACTTGACAACAAAAATTTAAACATATCTTTTAACAATATGTCATTTCATTATGAAGAAGGAAATGACATATTAAAAAACATTAATTTTGAAATTAAACCAAATGAGAAAGTTACATTTGTGGGAAGAACAGGAGTTGGTAAATCAACACTTTTCAAGCTTGCTGCCGGATTGTTGCAACCATCAAGCGGCAACATTACAATTAATAATATGGATGTATTCCAAATTCCCAATAAATACAAAAGAAATATATTCGGATATGTAGAGCAAAACTTTCATATGATTAAGGGAACTGTAGCTGAACAAATAAGCGTTGGAGATGAAAATATAACCATTGACCAAATAAAAAATGCTTTGGACTTTGTTGGATTGACAGAATACATTAATAATCTGGAAAATAGTTATGATACTATTGTAAAAAATGAAAATATTTTTTCTCAAGGTCAAAAACAACTTCTTTCCATAGCAAGGGCAACGGTTACTAATCCGCCTATAATGCTTCTGGATGAAATAACAGCAAATCTTGATTCTGTCACAGAAGAAAAAGTTGTATCTGTGCTGCAAAAATCAAGTGAAAAACATACAATATTAACAATATCTCATAGATTGTCTTCTATGATTGCCTCGGATAAAATAGTTATTTTAGAAAATGGAAGAATTAAAAATTCAGGTACTCCGGAAATGCTGCTTAATGATGATGAATGGTACAGAAATCACATTAAGCTGGAAAAACTTACTTGGAGTTAAAAACATACATTTATTTAATTATTCATTTCTAACACAAAATGATTGTCTTATTATAGTATTTTCATTATAATATATTAAGCTTAATTATTTAAAAGTTGAATTAAAAATTAATAACAGAGGATTAAATATGAATATAAAAAAGGTTGCTTTAATTGGAATGGGTGCTGTTGGTACTGTTTATGGAAATGCTCTTCATAAATTTTATGGAACAGATTTTGCTGTTATTTCAGGAAAATCAAGAAAAGAAAAACTTCAGAAACAAGGCTTTACGTTAAATGGGAATATTTTTCACCCTAATATTTTTTCGGAAGGCGACAATGATATTAAATTTGATTTGATAATTTTTTGTGTAAAAAATTATCAACTAGATGAAGCTATAGAAGATGTAAGAAGCTTTGTAGATGAAAACACGATTTTAATTACTTTTTTAAATGGTGTTACAGCAAGATCGAGAATACATGCTGCTTATCCTGACAACAAAGTACTTTATGGCTTAACAATGAGAATTGATGCTGAAAGAACAGATTGTGGTGTTATTAATACTGTGGATGGAGAAATTCATTTTGGAGAAGCAGATAACACTGTAATTTCTTTAGCTGTAAAAGCTGTACAAGTATGTTTTGACAAAGCAGGCATAAAAAACATTGTTTTTCCGGATATGATTCGTATGATATGGAAAAAGTTCATGCTTAATGTTGGTGTGAATCAAGTGACAGCTGTTACAAGGGCGCCTTATGGGAAAGTTACCAGTCTTGAAACTAATCTTACTTTGTTCAAGGAAGCAATGATGGAAGTTCTTGCAATTGCAAAAGCTACCAATATTGATTTAAGAGAGGAAGATATTGATGATTTTGTATTAATGATGGATAGTTTTTCACCTAATGGAAGAACTTCAATGCTTCAAGATGTAGAAGCAAAAAGGAAGACTGAAGTTGAATATTTTGCAGGAACAGTTATTGAAATGGGCAAATCTCTTGATATTCCTACACCAATTAATCATGTTTTATATTGTGTAATTAAATCAATTGAATCGCTGTATTAAAATCAGCTCTGAAAGGTAAAAATTTTTCGCAATAAGATATATAAAAAGACATTCAAATTTGCACGAAAACTAAAGATATGATAAAATAGTTTAAAGAACT
>NZ_JAWQJF010000105.1:0-8766 GCF_033447055.1 Sedimentibacter sp. | reverse complement strand
TATCCGCCTTTTGTATTGTCTAAATTTTCTGCATTATGTACTTTTACATTGAAAAGTAAAAACACTAAAACTTTTAATATAGCAACAGCAATTTTATAGAACATTCTTTCCTCCGATTAAATTAGCAATTGTTTTAACCACTTCATTTATTTCCATATTTGAAGTGTCTATTAATATGGCATCATCTGCCATTTCAAGCGGAGAAATTTTTCTTGTTGAATCACTTTCATCTCTCTTTTTAATGCTTAATAGTACATCATTGAAATCAACATCTGTACCGCTCAATTTAAGTTGCTCATATCTTCTTTTAGCTCTAGTTTCAACAGAGGCTGTTATAAAAAATTTGAAATCAGCGTCAGGAAATACTTTAGTTCCAATATCTCTGCCGTCTAAAATAACATTTTTATTTTTAGCGATATTTCTTTGAAGCGCTACCATTTTTATACGCACATTTTTTAGTGCAGATATTTTCGATGAACCTTTTGAAATAATTTCACTTCTTATTAAACTTTCAACATTTTGGTTATCCAAATAAATTTTATTATCATAATAATCAATTGTTGTCATTTCAAGCATTTTATCAATCTTATTCTCGTCAATCTCTATATTATTAATATATGCTTTATACGCAAGAGCCCGGTACATTGCTCCCGTATCAATATATTCAAAATCTAATACTTTACTTAATAGCTTTGCAACAGTGCTTTTGCCAGCTCCTGATGGTCCGTCTATTGCGATTATCATTATTCTTTTTCCTTTCCTGTATACTTAAACACTTCTTCATTATATTACAGATTTTGAAATTTAACAACAAAATTTTTTTAAAGCTTTATTACACGCTAATAAAGGACATTAGCATGTCCTTTATCATTGTAATACTTATTTAATTGTTTTGATAAATGCTGTGATTGTCCCAAAGTTGTTCAAGTCTGTTATAATATTCAACTATATCATCTTTTTCCTGAAGACTTATATTAATTATTAAACTATTAATCATACCAAGAGGAACAACCAGTGAATCTATAAAAGATACAATATTGCTTTTTGCCAAAAGTGAAACATCTGCAATATTATATACAGGAGATGCTTCCGTATCAGTTATGGCAACTATTTTTGTTTTGTGTTCCTTAATAAACTGCGTAGCTTCTATTGTTATTTTTGAATATCTTGGATAACTTATAACTATTAAAACATCTGTCTCTTTTATTCTTATAATTTCTTCATATAGCGAGTTAACGCCGCTGTTATTTAATACTTTTACATTGTCAAGTATTACATCTAAATAGAATCCAAGATAATTTGATAAAGTTGAAGATGTTCGAAGTCCAAGTATGTATACTTTATCTGCATTCATTATAAGATCAGTTGCTTTGTCCAGCGCTTCAGTATCGATGCTTTCAAACAAATTGCGCATGTTGTTCATTTCGTTTTTTATTATTTTTCTGTGCAATTTGTCTTTGTCATTGATAATATCATCATCCAGTCCAATTCGTTGAACTGTCGTAAGTTTGTTTTTAATTAAAACTTGAAGTGCTTTCTGGAGTTCTGGAAAACCAGAATAACCAAGTGAACTTGCAAAACGTACTACTGTTGATTCGCTTACATCCACTGTTTCCCCTATTTTTGCTGCGGTCATAAAAGCAGCTTTATCGTAGTGATCTATTATAAATTGTGCGATTTGTTTTTGACCTTTACTAAATTTAGAATAATTGCTTTTTATAAGATCAATTAAATTATTGTTATTTTTCATATCATCCTCGAATTAGTTTTATTCCTTCTTCAAAAGCACTTATGTTTTTATCAACTGTAACAGGTGGCACCCTGTCAATTATAGATTTGAGCATTACATCCTTACTTATAACATCTTCTCCAATAAGAGCATACAATACACCAACCGAAACAATATTAGAAACCATATGAGTTCCTATTTTGTTCTGTGCAGTATCTAATATCGGAAGTTTATAAATTGTGTAAGGCGCATCCGTAATAACATTAACACTTTCATCAACTACTAGTATACCATTTTTGCTCAAAGTTGCAATATATTTGTCGTATGAATTTTGTGTTAATGCTAATAATATATTAGCATTTGTAACTTTCGGAAATTTAATTTCATGCTTGCTTATAATAACTTCAGCATTGCTTGACCCTCCCCTTGCTTCAGGTCCATAAGATTGAGTTTGAATTGCATTTATTCCCTGTTCTATTGCAGCATCTGCCAATATAATAGCTGCTAAGATTACACCCTGACCGCCAGAGCCACTTAATCTAATTTCAATTTTGTTGAACATATTAATCTCCTCAATTATTTTTAAACTTATCAATAATTACTTGATAACTTTCTGTATATTCGGGTTTAGGATTATTGTAAAATTCACCGATTAAAATTTTATTTTCAGCTTTTTCAGGATTCTTCTCCAAGACCTTAACATCTATGCAGTTATCTTTTAAGAATGTATGCATTTTTACCGAATTTCCTTTTTTGTTTTTTCTGCCGTAATATGTTGGGCATAGACTTAATCCTTCAATAAATGAGAAGCCTTTATTTTGTAATCCTTTTTCAATTAGTTTTTGCATCAGTAAAGCGTGATATGCAGTTGCTCTTCCAACATAAGTTGCACCCGCACCTTGAGCTAGGCTGCAGAGATCAAAAGGTTTATCGATATTTCCAAATGGCGCCGTCGTTGCAAAATCCCCATAAGGCGTTGTAGGAGAATATTGTCCTCCGGTCATTCCGTATATATTATTATTGAAAACTATAGTAGTTATATCAATATTTCTTCTTGCTGCATGAATAAGATGATTTCCACCTATAGCAGAACTGTCGCCATCTCCCATTATTACTATTACATGAAGTTTAGGATTTGCAAGTTTAATTCCTGTAGCAAACGCTAATGCTCTTCCGTGGGTTGTATGAAGAGTGTTAAAATCCAAATATCCGGGTGCTCTTGAAGAACAGCCTATTCCAGATACAATTACAACTTCATCTTTTTTAAGTCCAAGTTTATCTATTGCTCTTACAACTGTATTCATCAATGTTCCATGTCCACATCCAGGGCACCATATGTGAGGCAATCTATTTACTCTGTAATATTTTTGCGTTATTTCACTGCAATTCATTTTATTTACCTCCCATAACAGCATCAATAATTTCTTGAGGAGTAATTAATTCTCCGGTAATTTTATTGATTTTTTTTACAGGACATTTCTTACCCGCAACCCTGTCTACTTCCAAAAAGTACTGCCCCATATTCATTTCAGCAACATAAATTTCTTTTGAATTTTCTGCAACATCATTTATTTGCTTTTCAAGGAACGGCCATATTGTAATAGGTCTGAACATTCCTATTTTAATATTTTTATCACGCATTTCATCTATGGCGCTTTTTGCTGCTCTTGAAACCCCTCCAAATGCAACAATAACTATTTCAGCATCACTCAACATGTATTCTTCGTAAAAAGTTATATCATCAATGTTTTTTTCAACCTTATCTACAATACGTTGAACAAGTTTACCGGAAATTTCATTATTGTTAGTTGGGAAGCCGGTTTCATCATGTGTAAGTCCTGTTACATGATATCTGTATCCTTCTCCAAATGATGCCATTGGCGGTATCATATCGTCGTCAGGCTTAAATGCAACATACTCTTCTGGCTTGCACGTTGGTTTTTTCCTATTTATAATTTCTATTTCGGAAGGGTCTTTAAAAATAATTTTTTCTCTCATATGTCCAACTGTTTCATCCATTAAGAAAATAACCGGTGTTCTGTATTTCTCTGCAATGTTAAAAGCTTTTATAGCATATTCATATGTTTCCTGAACAGAATTAGGTGTTATTGCAATAGCTGGATGATCTCCATGAGTTCCCCATTTAGCCTGCATTATATCACCTTGAGCCGGTGATGTTGGAAGTCCTGTACTAGGTCCGCCTCTTTGAACGTTAACAATTACACATGGCGTTTCTGTAATAGCCGCATATCCTATGTTTTCCTGCATAAGTGAAAATCCCGGCCCGCTTGTAGCAGTCATAGATTTTAACCCAGCAAGAGAACCACCTATAATTGCAGCCATGCTTGCAAGCTCGTCCTCCATCTGAATAAACTTTCCTCCAAGCTGAGGCAGTTTTTGAGCAGATATTTCTGCAATTTCTGTAGATGGTGTAATTGGATATCCAGCAAAAAATCTCATTCCTGCAGCTAAAGCCCCCTCAACGCAAGCTTCATTTCCTTGAAGTAATTTATATTTTTTTTCACTGTTCATTATCATTTCCTCCTATGTAAATAGCATTATCCGGGCATCTAAGTTCACATTGTCCACAGAAGATACATGCATCTGGATTTGCTATTACACATTTTTCGTTTACTATTTTAAGAACTTGCTTAGGACAAAAACCCACACATATACCACATCCCTTGCACCAATCCTCATTTAGTAGAAGATGTTTATTATCAGTCATATTTAACCTCCAAAATTATCACTATCCATCTATTATAATAGCATGTTTTTGCATTTATGCAAGAAATATTTCAAGTATAGCTTGAAATGCAAGTTTAAATTCATAAAATGCAAAATTTTATTATGAAATCGTATACTTAATATGAAATTGTATAAAATAACAGAAAAAATGCATGATGGCAAATATACCAATCATGCATTTTTTAATATAAATAATTCAGCTGTTAAATTATTTATATGCTATATTTCGTTTAATCCATTTTAACCCTCATGATTTCCTTTTAAAAATTTAATTTCCTCTTTTTTTAAATAAGTCCAAGAACCAGGTTTTAAATTATCCAAAACAATTTTACCTAAAGAAATCCTTTTTAACATTCGCACGTTATGTCCAACTGCATCAAGCATTTTTCTAACCTGTCTATTTTTGCCTTCAGAAATACTTATTTCAATTGTGGATGTATTTCCTGAATGATTTATTAGCTTTACTTTTGAAGGAGCCGTTTTATAATCTTCTACATTTACACCATTTTTAAGTTTATTAATTGCTTCATCACTGATGTATCCATCAACTTCTGCCACATATGTTTTAAATATATGATATTTCGGATGCATAAGTTTGTTTGCCAAGTCTCCATCATTTGTAAGGAGCAATAAACCTGATGTATTATAGTCAAGCCTTCCGATTGGGTAAATTCTTTCCTTAATATCGATTAAATCAAGTACGGTTTTTCTATTAAATTGATCTTTTACCGTTGTTACATAGCCTTCCGGCTTATATAGCTTAATATATATTAATTTATTGCTTTCAGAAATTGAATTATCGTCAACAGATACGATATCCTTATCTGTATCAACTTTTGTTCCAAGTTCTGTAATAACAATACCGTTGACTTTTACATTGCCGTTTTTTATCAATTCCTCTGCTTTTCTTCTGGATGAAATACCACAGTGTGCAATATATTTTTGTAATCTTTCTTCTCCCATAAACTCCTGCCTTTTAGATAAATTATAATAATAGTATAATACATATTATTTAATTTGCAAACGAAAAAAAGACAACTTATAATTAAATGCTAGACCATTGATAATAACCACCATTTATGTCATCCTGAAAGCAGTGAAGGATCTCTTAAAACTTTTAAAAGATGAGATTCTTCGACTACGTCTCAGAATGACGAGGTCGGAAATTACTATTTGTCATCAAGCTGACTATCAATAATTAATTGCCCATCAAACTTCCTGTGTGTATTAACTCATTTTTCAGAAAAATATTATATGTTCCGTATATCGTATTATTTTTATTATTTACTATGTGAGGGGTTGTAATATTTAATTCGAAACGTACTTTATTTTTTTCGTCCTCAGTGAGTAAATAAGTAAAGCTGTCCGAAATAAAAACTGGTTTACCGTCTGAAGCAGTTCCAACATATTGGTTTTTTTCAACTATACTGTAATTTTTATAATTTTCAAACGCCCAGTCAAATAATTTGTAACTGTCATTAAACCAATCGTTGTCGTTAAGTACTACAACAATTATTTCAATGCCTTCCTTTTCTGCAGATGCAACAAGACATCTTCCGGCTGCTTTAGTATATCCAATTTTAACTCCGCTGCCATATTCATATTCCAGTACAACTTTATTTTTGTTATACAATATTGTATTTAAACTTTCTGCCTTATATTTTACAGTTGAAACTATTTCTTTAAATGTTTCATTTCTCATAGCATATTTACTTATTAGCGCCAAGTCGTATGCTGTTGAATAATGATTGTCATCATGAAGTCCACAGGCATTTGCAAAACAGGTATTATATGCTCCAATCTCCACTGCCTTATCATTCATCATTGAAACAAACCCTTCCTGACTGTTTCTACCTGTAAAAGCAGCCAGTGTTTCTGCAGCATCATTGCCGGAGCGAAGCATGGTACCATACAACAAGTCTGTTATTGAAACCATTTGTCTTGGTTTTAAATAAATGCTTGAACCTTCTATTCCTGTGCTGAATGCAGGTACTTCTATTTTTTGTGTTAAATTATCTGCATTTTCTATTGATAAAATGGTAGTCATTATTTTAGTTGTGCTGGCTATGGGCAGTTTTTCATTTGCATTTCTGGAGCTGATTATTCTTCCTGAATCTGCATCTATTACTATGTATGATTTGGCTGCTACGTCCGGTATTGCTTCTGCATAATTGAACTGACAAAGAAATACAGTCATAGCAATAAAAATAATAAAAACTTTAAAACTTTTATATATCACTATCCTTTTTCTCCCTTATATCTTTTATAAATGACATGATGTTCATTATTGACGATGTTAAATCTAATGGTGGTATATCATTATAAATATTAATAGTTTTAACATCACTATTACTTGTTTCATAAATAAGTATTTGCGGATCCAACTGTAAATTAACGTACGCAGCGCCTGCAAAAGGTTTTAAATCAACAGAACGAAATTTTTTATCTATATCGCTGCCACCTATAACAAAATTCATGTTAAGTTTTGAAATAGCAAGATAATTTGTGTTATCATATGTAATTTTACTGCTGATGAGTTTTTCGTTTTCGGTTAGATTATTTATGTTATCAAGCGTTGTTTTAATAATGTTTTCTATATCGTTGCCCATTTTATCCCCTTTCTTATTTTGTATAAATACAGTATGCCCTAAAAAAGGAGAAATATAACATTATCCATTAAGCAAAGATTTTTTCAATATATTATTTACAATAATGAATTCAATGGCAAACGAAGAATTATTATCAATATTCTCAGGATAAAAGTAAATATTTTTAATTATAAAATATCTTGATATTTTTCTTACATATTCTAAATATTTAAAATGCCATTTAACTTTATCTGCTTCTTTTGTTTTTTTGTATCTTGCAATTAATTTATTTGCAAAATCTATATAAAAAATTTTTTGATGCAGTCTATATTTTTTCTTGAATAAAATGACGAGCACTGAAATATTTAAAAATGAATTAGTAAGATTTAACTTAAAGCAAGCCTTAATATTAAAATATACAAACAGCAGTCCCCCGACTATAAAAATAACAATCCAAATTCCCATATTATAAATAAAAGCAACGAATTTTACGTTGCTTTTTTCTCCTCATCAGGTTCTATGATTAAGGCAGGAAGTTCTTCTATTGAATTCAAGCCAAAATGTCTTAAAAATTCATCTGTTGTTGCATAAATTGCAGGTCTTCCCGGTTTATCCAATCTTCCCACTTCTTTAATAAGTCCTTTATCTATAAGACCTTTTATTACATTAGAGCATTTAACTCCTCTTATTAGCTCAATTTCAACTTTAGTTACCGGTTGTTTGTATGCAATTATTGATAATGACTCCATTGCTGCAGTGGATAAGCTTTTATTTACTGTAGTTTGAAGCAAACTTTGAATAAATTCAAAATTATCCTTTTTAGTTGTAAGCTGAAAGGAATTCCCAAATTTTTGAACAATAAGTCCTCTGTTAGCATCTTCATTGCATTGAACTATCATTTCTTCTAAGTGAGTTTTTATACTTGGAAGCGATATATTCAAAATTCTTGAAATTTCATTTATATTTAAAGGTTCGCCCCATGCAAAAAGCAAGCTTTCTAATACACTTTTTATATTCATTTTATCTCCTACGCAGCGATTATAATTATATCACTGTATGTATCTGTTTGATAAATTTTCATTCCTTGTTTATTTGAGAGTTCCAACACAGCCAGAAACGTTGTAATTATATATTCTTTTGTAATTTGCTGTTTTTCTTTAAACGTTGCGAACAATGAAACTCTTCCGCTGATTTTCAATTTTTTCAGCAATTCATTTACGCAGTCCTTTACGCTGTAATTTTCTCTGTACAGTTTAAACTTTTCTTCAGTAACTACTTTAATATTTTGATTTTTTATTAAAGACATAAAAACATTGTACAATTCGTAAATATTTATTTCATTCAATGAAAGCTGCTCTACTTTAACATCAGAAGTAATTGCCATTTCCTCCTTTGGCTTGGAAAAATAATAACTACTTTCATCTTCATATTTCTTTAACTTTTCAGATACATCTTTGAACAGCTTATATTCCAATAGTTTATTAATGAGTTCCTGTCTCGGATCTTCACTTTTTTCTTTTTGTGGCAACAACATTTGTGATTTTATTTCAATGAGCGTTGCTGCCATTAAAATAAATTCACTTGCTACATTCATATTGAATTGCATCATTTGTTCAAGATATTCAATGTACTGATCAGTTATTTCTGAAATAGGTATATCATATATATTGATTTCCTTTTTTTCTATTAAGTGATACAGTA
>NZ_JAWQJF010000104.1:0-24103 GCF_033447055.1 Sedimentibacter sp. | reverse complement strand
CATATGTCACCATGAAACCCTGTGCACCAAGAGAAATGTAAAGGCCTGCCATTATACTCATTATAATTCGCTTTGGCACGGTCATTTTAACTTTATTTTGTGCCGTTACAATCAGCGCTTCCGAAGTTTCTTTAGGCGTTAAACAAACACTGCTCAAATTTCAAGACTCCTTTATTAGGTTTTAAATTAAAAGGCTGATTTACAGCCTTTTAATTTATTAGAATAATCCTTTTATTTTTCCGTCAACATTAACATCAATATTTTCTGCTGCTGGAACCTTAGGAAGTCCAGGCATTTTCATTATGTCTCCAGTCAGAGCTACCAGGAATCCTGCCCCTGCAGAAATTGTGATATCTCTTATGGTTATCTTAAATCCTGTAGGTCTTCCCAAAATCTTAGGGTCATCAGTCAATGAATACTGATTTTTTGCCATACATATTGGAAGATTACTAAATCCCATTTTTTCAAAGTTTGCTATTTCCTTGCTGGCTTTTGCTGAGAAATCAACTGATTCTGCTCCATAAATTTTCTTCGCAATAGCTGTTATTTTATCTTTAACAGGCATATCAAGATCATATGCAAACTTCATGATGCTTTCTTTTTCTGAAAGTCTAAGCACTTCACTTGCTAGTTCAATTCCGCCTTTGCTTCCTTTTCCCCACACTTCAGAAAGTGCAACATTTACTCCCAAATTCTTGCATTTGTCTTTTATGAGGTTAAGTTCTGCCTCTGTATCTGTAGGGAATTTGTTTATTGCAACAACTGCAGGAAGATTGAACACCTGAGTTATGTTTTCCACATGTTTTAATAAGTTTGGAAGTCCTTTTTCCAAAGCCTCAAGGTTTTCAGCTCCTAAATATGCCTTTGCTACTCCACCGTTATATTTTAATGCTTTTACTGTTGCTACTATTACAACAGCGCTTGGTCTTAACCCAGTTTTGCGGCATTTTATATCGATGAATTTTTCTGCTCCAAGGTCAGCTCCAAATCCTGCCTCTGTTACTGTATAATCTGCCATCTTGCTAGCCATTCTGGTTGCTATTACTGAATTACATCCATGTGCTATGTTTGCGAAAGGCCCTCCGTGAATGAATGCAGGAGTTCCTTCCAAAGTCTGAACCAAGTTTGGTTTCAATGCATCCTTTAACAAAGCTGCCATAGCTCCTTCAGCCTTAAGCTGTCCTGCTATAACCGGTTCACCGCTTCTATTGTAAGCAACAATTATTTTCGACAAATTTTCCTTCAATTCAATTATGTTGTTTGACAAGCAGAACACAGCCATAACTTCAGAAGCAACAGTTATATCGAACCCGTCTTCTCTCACTACACCTTCTGTTTTTCCTCCAAGACCATCAACAATATGTCTTAACTGTCTGTCATTCATGTCAACAGCTCTCCTCCAAACTACTCGCCTGCTGTCGATGTCAAGTTCATTGCCTTGATGAATGTGATTATCAATCATTGCTGCCAACAAGTTGTTTGCTGCACCTATTGCATGAAAATCTCCTGTAAAATGAAGATTTATGTCTTCCATTGGTATTACCTGAGCATATCCTCCCCCTGCAGCTCCACCTTTAACCCCGAAAACAGGGCCTAATGAAGGCTCACGGAGCGCGATAATCGTTTTCTTGCCAAGTTTGGACAGTGAATCTCCCAATCCTATGGTAGTTGTTGTTTTTCCTTCTCCTGCTGGTGTGGGATTAATTGCAGTAACAAGAATAAGTTTAGAATTCTCATTATCTTTAAGTTCATTTTGAAGATATCTAAAGTCAACCTTGGCTTTGAATTTACCATAGTTTTCAACATACTGGTCAGGTATTTCCATTTTCACTGCTATTTTATTTATTACTTCAGGCACTGCTTGCTGTGCAATTTCTATATCACTTAAAAATTTTTCAGTCATTAACCCTCCGATTAAATTAATTTTATTTAGCAATAGTTCTGTTATTTGGAAGTTCCCCCTCCATATAACGTATCAAGTTCATATCCTTCAACTTTTGCATTGAAGCTGTATTCATTTGAAGGGAAAGTTCCTTCCAAAGTTTCTTTATGGAATTCATTAAGTCCTTCAACCATTTCTTTTCTTATGTTTTTGAACAGTTTAACAAATTTTGGTTTAAACTCCCCATACATTCCTAACAAGTCTTGTGTAACCAATACCTGACAGTCAACATAAGGGCCAGCTCCTATTCCTAATACAGGAATTTTTACAGCTTCTGTCAATGACTTAGCCACTCCCTTTGGAACACATTCAAGAACTAATGAAAAACATCCTGCTTTTTCCAATGCCTTTGCATCTTCTATTAATTGTGCCGCTGATTC
Source organism: Sedimentibacter sp. (assembly GCF_033447055.1). Taxonomy (GTDB): domain Bacteria; phylum Bacillota; class Clostridia; order Tissierellales; family Sedimentibacteraceae; genus Sedimentibacter. The sequence goes on along the minus strand of NZ_JAWQJF010000104.1, from coordinate 21,781 downwards.
CGGTGTCCCTCCTTGAACTCTGAATCCTCCCAGTGAAGTTGCTGTTTGAGGTGTAAGTCCAATATGTCCCATTACAGGTATACCTGCTTTAACCATTGCAGCAATAGTTTCAGCCATTTCAACCCCGCCCTCTAGTTTAATACAGTCGCATCCCGTTTCTTTTATCAATCTGTTTCCGTTCATTATTGCTTGTTCTTTGCTTACATTGTATGATCCAAAAGGCATGTCACCAATTATGAATGTCTGAGGTGCTCCCTTTACAACCGGTCTGATATGGTGAACCATATCATCCATTGTAACAGGAGTTGTTCCGCTATACCCAAGCATTATCATTCCAAGTGAATCACCTACAAGTATTACTTCACATTCACTTTCATTTACTATAGATGCTATTGTATAATCATAAGCAGTAACATATGAAAACTTTTTCCCTTCCTCCTTGAATTTCTTGAAATCCATGATTGTCATTTTCTTTTTCATCTTAATATCTCCTTATTTAATATTGTATTTTTTAAACGATTTATAATCGTTTTCCTTACTGATTAAAAAAATTTAAAATAATTTATAATTCGATCCTATGTGAAATTTTAAAAAATTTAAACTTCTTTGTGGTATTACCTCTATAAGATAGTATATATAATTATTTTCAATATGTCAACTGTATTTATTAACTCTTTTATCACTTTTTTGTTGATATCACAGTTTATTGATTGATATTTTGTTATCAAATTCTAACGAATCGTGAAAATTTAGTATAATTTGTGGTAATACTTCTTGTTGTTATATTGTTATATTTTATTTAAACACAATTTTATTTTCAATATTTGCTAAACAAAAAGGAACCCCTAAGGTTCCCCATTAACAACCTAATTAGTCTGATACATCTTTTCCTTCAATATAACCATCTTTGTAAGAACATTGTTCACAGGAGCATCTATATTGTGTTTTTCAGCTTCTCTGACAATTGCTCCATTTATGTTATTGATTTCCGTTTTTCTTTTGTTGTTCACATCCGCCAGCATTGAAGAAATATTTTCTTTAGTTACTTTTGCAGTTTCCTTACAGTGTTCCACGGGATTTGGCGTAGCAAGTCTTACGCCTGATGCTTCAGCAACCATTTCAGCTTCTTTAACCGCTTCTTGCATAATCCATTCAGTTTCAGAGTAATCAAGAAGCTGCCCGTTTCTTAAACCTGTCAGTGCAGTAAGCGGATTTATGCCTACATTTACTAACACCTTATCCCAAATAATCCCCATAACATTTGTCGATACTGTTACAGGTTCAAGCTTCGCATCCTTTAACAGCTGTGCTACTTTATTTATTCTCTCTGAAACATTTCCATTCAATTCCCCTATAACCGTGGCGCCATGGCCTGCATGTTTCACTCTGCCTGGTCCAAGCAAATTTGCTCCATGAGATGTTGTACCTGTGATTATCTGTTCTTTTCTTACCACAGTTTCTAATTTTTCCACATTTCCTAACCCATTCTGCAAAGTAAGAACAGTAGTGTTTTCTCCTATAACAGCTCTATTTTGTGCAATCGCCACATCTGTGATAGTAGATTTTACAAAAACTATAGCCAAATCCACAACACCTACTTCCAGAGAATCAGATGTTGCTTTGATGCCCTTTATGTATCTTTCTCCGCTTGTTCCTTCCATCCAAAGACCATTTTGATTAATGTTATCAACATGCTCTTTAAATACATCCAGAAAATATACTTCGTTACCCGCTTCTGCAAGAAATCCCCCATATATGCTTCCCATGGCACCAGCGCCAATAATTGCAATTTTCATGTCTGCCTCCATATTATTTAGAAACTTTTAGTTATATATTTAATTTTAAATTCTATTAATAATTACATCAATCCAGATACCAAAGGAAGCCAAGTAATTATCGCCGGCAAATAAGTCAACAACAACAATACACCTATTTCTGCCAATAAAAATGGGATAATCCTTTTGCTCATATCTCCTATTGATATTTTAGCAATTCCGCTGGCAACAAACAGATTCACTGCCATTGGAGGCGTAATCATTCCTATGGATGTATTAATAACCATTATTATACCAAGTGCAATAGGATTCATTCCAAGTCCAGTAACCAGAGGCAAAAGCATTGGAGTTATAAGAAGTATGATTGACTGAGTTTCCAAGAAACATCCCAGGAACAAAAGTATTAAGTTTACAAGGAAGAATATTACATACTTATTACTAAACGCATTCAATACAGCGCTAGCAATTGCTATAGGAATATTTGCACTTGTCATTAACCATGAAAACGGCGCAGAAAGACATACTACAAACAAAATAGCCGCTGTCGATGCTGCTGATTTTGAAAGTATTTCCGGCAAATCCTTCCATGTCAATTCTTTATATATAAACATAGCAACTAAGAAAGAATATACAACAGCCACTGCTGAAGCTTCTGTAGGAGTAAAAATACCTCCATATATTCCTCCTAAAATTAAAATCGGCATAAACAAAGCCCATATAGCATCCAAGAATGCCTTACTTAATTTTATAAATGTGAACTTCTCAGTTTGTTTAATTTCGAAACCTTTGCAAGTAATTATTGATACAATCATTATTGCTGTTGCCAGCATTAATCCAGGTATAAATCCAGCCATAAACATTGTGCCTATTGATACATTGGCTATGATAGCATATGTCACAATAGATATACTTGGAGGTATAACTACTCCTAAAGTACCTGAGGATGCTGCTATGGCAGCTGCCCTGTCCTTTGGGTAACCTGCTTTTTCCATATTTGGTATCATAATTCCACCTATAGCAGCCACAGTTGCAGCATTAGAACCAGATATGGCTCCAAAAAATGCAGATGCAATAGTCGTTATTATTGCAAGACTTGAAGGAAGTTTACCAAGCAAAACTCTGGCAAATTCTATAAGTCTTTTAGAAATTCCACCTCTTTCCATAAGATCCCCAGAAAGAATAAAAAATGGTACCGCCATTAAAGGAAAGCTGTCAAGGGAAGTAAAAAGTATTTGAGCAATAACAACCATGTTTGTGTTCATTGTTCCTGTCGTAAGAGCCGTTATGGCAGCTATACCTAAGGATATAGAAATAGGAACATTCAACACAAGCATAAATGCCAAAGTTCCAAATAAAGTCATTGCCATTTACTCCACCCCCCGTACTTTTTCTTTACTTAATTTTCTTATACAATACTGCAGAGTACGCACAAACATAAGAGTTAACCCAACAGGCACAGCAGAATAAATTACCCATGTAGGAATTTGCATAGCAGGAGTAACCTGGCCCATTTTATACAATTTAGAAACAAGTCCGCCGGATATGTAAGTCATTAATCCGCAAAATCCTAAAATTACCAATGTTCTTAATATAAATGTAGCAACATTTGTTGATTTTGGAAGGGCATTTACAAAATTGTCAACAGTGAAATGCGTATTGTTTTTAGCGCCAACACCAATGCCAAGAAAAACAATCCAAATCATCATATATCTTGCAGCTTCTTCAGACCAAGGAATTATCATTATTTTTGTAAACCTAAAAAAAGTTGCCATAAATATAATAATAACCATTATAGGCAGCAACACGGTAATAGCATTTTCCTCAAAGTTATCTAAAAATTTCAATACTTTTCTCATTTTTCCTCCGTCAATCATATATATTCATATTAAGGGATGGAGCACAAAAGCGCTCCATCCTTTATATTAATTGCCTTTCAGAGCATTAACATAGTCTTGATTAATCTCTGAAGCATATTGATCATATATAGGCTGACAAGCTTCTTGCCATAGAGATTTATCAACTTCCGTCACTGTAACACCATATGATTTTATAGCGTCTACGAGCTCGTTATCCATTTTTATGCAGAAATTTCTTTCCCAAGTTCTAGCTTCTTGCTCTGCTTTTATTATTGCATTCTGAACATCATTAGGATAGCTGTTAAAAGCATCTAGGCTGACCATCATTACTGCAGGCGAATAAACATGTCCTGTCAAAGAAAGATATTTCTGTGCTTCATATAATTTGTTAGAGTTGAATATAACCAATGGATTTTCCTGTCCATCTATAGTTCCCTGTTGTAAAGCCGTGAAAACTTCAGACCACGCCATCGGTGTAGGTATAGCTTTCATTTGTTGGAATGTAGCTATGTGAATCGGATTCTCCATCGTTCTTATTTTCATACCAGCTACATCTGCAGGTGTAACGATTTCTTTGCTGTTGTTAGATATATTTCTAAAGCCGTTTTCCCAGAAGCCCAAAGCTTTAATCCCTAAAGGTTCAAGAGTTCCTAATATTTTTTGCCCTATTTCTCCATCCATCACCTCGTATGCCTTTTCTCTGTCTGTAATCAAAAATGGCAAGTCAAATACCTGGAAATCTTTTGAGAAGTTTGGAAGAGGTCCTGTTGAACTTACTACCATTTCCAACGTTCCTAAACTCAAACCTTCAATCATATCTCTTTCATTTCCCAACTGACCGCTCGGGAATATCTGCACGTCTACCTTACCATTTGTATATTCTTCAACCTTCTTTTCAAACTCCTGTGCTCCTTGTGTATAGTGACTGTCTATCTCAGTTGCAGTCCCAACCCTTATTACTATTTTTTCGTCAGTTGTTTTTACTGCAGCATTTGAATCAGCTGCATTTGTTTCAGTCTTTTGCTCTCCGCTACATGCTGTCACCGACAATAATAAAGCTAACACCAATAACATAGATAATAATTTTTTCATTCAAAAATCCTCCTAATATATTTTTTTTATTAAAATGGCATCATTATATAATAGATTTCTATTTTTATTTGCCAAACTTCACATCCTTAACTTTTGCTCTGAAACAGCCCTTCCTCTTTAATTTATTGAAATCCGCAATCATTTTTTTTCTTTTTGTTTTCTCCAAATTATTATATTTCTATTTAAATTACCTTTAAAAATAATAATCGTTTTCCTGATCGACAGAACAAAATGCTTTCATCGGCATATTTTTATATTGTTGAGATTTCTTAATTTTAATAACTTCGTGAGGTATTACCTCTGTGTTCTATTATATATGGCATCCAGCAATTTGTCAATCTGTTATACAAAAATATTTTTTAGTTTTTAGCTAATTTCCAACGATTAAATGACATTTAATTATCAAAGTTATGAAATTTTTATAACGCTATCAATTTTGTGGTATTACTTCTAGCACGAATCCTAAATTTTTTACGATATGCGCTCGGTAAATTATGTTAACAAATTAACATTTGCTTATTCTCGACACTAAATATAGATATTTGCTATTTAAAATAGTTACATAAATTAAACAATTAAAACAAAGCTTAAAATAAAAAAATTGCTGAGCATTTATTGTTCAACAATATAAACTTAAACTTTTATCAAATTAAATCTTTTAGTCCCTGCAGCATGTGGTAACGCATAGCAAGTTTTGCACCTTCACTGTCTCTCATTATGATAAACCTCAAAATTTTATCATGATTTTCAAATGCATTGATTTTTATATCATGAGCAAGATATTCATAATTGTTAGATATGATTCCAAAATACATCCATTCATGCAGTGAAGGAAGAATTTTAATCATAATATCGTTATGGGTTGCATATGCCAAGGCTTTATGAAACTTTTGGTCAGCTAAAACGAATGCCTTATTATCTTCAATTATCAATTGTTTTACTTCTTCTGCAAAACTTCTTATTTCTTCTATTTCTTCGTCAGTAGCATTTTCAACCACCATTTTCATTGCTTCCCCTTCAAGAATCATACGAACATTGTACCAATCTGACAATAGTTTTTTTTGATTTTCAATTTGATTAAATCCAAAAGGATCAGGTAAAACTCCGGGATTGTCGCTTACAAATGTGCCCACACCCCTTCTAATAGTTAGAACACCGCTTGCCTCAAGAAATTTAATAGCTTCTCTGACACAAGGACGACTTACTCCCATTTGTTCAGCCAAAGCTCTCTCATTTGGTAGTTTTTCATTAGGTTTGTATCTTTTTTCAATTAAAATCATATTTTTAAGATTTTCCGCCACATTTTCTGAAAGAGAATGTTCTTTAGACTGCATATTTTACCCCTTTAAATGATATAGATTTATTATATCAATTTATAAAAGTTGTGTCAAATAATTTGAAATGTTATCAGCTCTGAATAGCGAATTTATTTAAACTTCTATTTTAACTACAAATATTATTGTTAATTTTTACCAATTAGTTTTCCCTATAATTTGCCGTAAACACTAATTTAATTATTCATCTGTTTCTTCCAGCTGCAACTATTATATTTTTATCAAAAGTTAAAAAATTAATTTTTGTTACATATAATTATAAAAACATTATTTTTAGGAAGGCGGTTATAAAATGTCTAAATCTTTTTCTGATAACAATTTCCAATATAAAACCATGACTTTAACAGGACAAGGACAAGTTTCTGCAGTTCCAAACACAGTTATTATCCGCTTAGGTGTTCAAACAACAGGAGATAATTTAGTAGAAATTCAATCTGAAAATGCGCAGAAAATTCAAGCGATAATACAGGCTCTGCAACGCATGGGAATAACTGATGTTAAGACATTTCAATATTCAATTGACAAAATATATGATTATGAAAACGGAAGACAAGTAGACAGAGGTTATTCTGTTCGTGACATACTTGAAATTAAAACAAACAACATAAACATGGCAGGAAATATTATTGATACTGCCGTTAATATGGGTGCTAATGTTGTCGATCTCATTTCCTTTGATGTATCCAACAAAGACTTATATTATAAGCAAGCACTAAATTTTGCCGTACAAAACGCAATTCAAAAATCAAAATCAATTTCAATGAATTTGGGAATAAAAACAAATCCTATACCAGTGCACATTACAGAAAACAGCTCTTTGCCAATTCAGCCATATCAGGCATTTCAAAGGGAAGTTGCTGCAACTCCAATATTGCCTGGTAATTTACAAATTGAAGCACGAGTAACAGTAGAATTTATATATTAAAAACTATTTGTACATAGTATAAAAAAAGTTTCTACAAAACTATCGTTAAGTGACTCAATATAAAAAAGGCTGTCTATTAAAATAGGGAACGACTCTCGTCGTTCCGCCTTTTAGAGACAGCCTTTAATTTAGTTATTCAATATCAATTTTCAAAGAATTATTTGGTTTAGATTCTTTTGGTACAGTTACAATAAGCACTCCATTTTCAAGATTTGCTTTTACACCATCTTGTTTTGCATCAGCCAAGTACACGCTGCGGCTCATTGAACTGTAACGTCTTTCCTTATGAATGTAATTTTTCTTTTCTTCATTAATATGTTCTTCTCTCTTGACAGATATATTAAGTCTGCCTTCATTCAATTCAAGATTAACTTCATCCTTATTAACACCAGGAAGCTCTGCTTCAATTAAGTATTGTTTATCATTTTCTTGTACATCAACTTTGAAGGTATCTCCTACAAGACTTCTTCTAGATGGCCAATTATCACTAAAAAAGTCATCAAGCATGTTGTAAAAGTCCCCAAAATCACTATTAACTAAACTTTTGTTCTTTCTGTTGAAAGGTACTAATCCCGACATGATTAACATCTCCTTTATATTTGTTGTTAGCACTCCGTTCTTCTGAGTGCTAATTTATATTCTTGATATAACACATTTTTATATTTTTGTCAACTATTTTTTTAGAAAATATTTTAATTTTTTCGCCTCGTCTTTAATTTTCTGCGCTTATTATATCTATTATCATCTCAGGTCTTATTTCACATATGTTTGCTTGTATTCTAAATATATCCCATACATCCGTATCAAATACTCTAATCCAGCTGTCCATAACTTTTTTTCTTTCTTCCGGATAAAAGTGCGATGTCTTTTCATCTTCTAAGCTTCTGATATCTCGCCTTGTCCAAAGAGTTACTTTATTTGTAGAATCCTCAGCCATAAATTTCCCTCCCCTTATTCGTTTATTCATATTGCACCTCATAATAAATTTCTATTGACTTGCTTACTTAATTTATTATTTCATATCTTTCTTTAATTAATAAATCTATGGCTTTATCTAAATCGTTGTTTTTAACAAGAATATATTAATTTTAGTTAAATCATTTAAATCAATAGCTTTACAAAAAAGGTATGCTATTTCAGCCCTTGTAGCATTAGCATATAAATTGCTGAATTCACTAGGTTCCAATAATTCATTGTCAACTGCATAATCCACATATTTTGAAAACCATTCTGATGAATCATTATCTTCAATTATTCCGGTGCCACCATTATATATGCTGTGAACTCTTGATACCAAAGTAATTGCTTCTGCCAATGTTATATTTCCATATGGATCAAATATGTTTTCAGATTTGCCTTTAAAAAGACCTGTTTCATAGGAGTTTATTACGTCATTTGCAAACCTATCCGTTCCTTTTATATCTTCAAAATTATTCGTATATTTTTGTAACTTTTCGAAATTAGCCAGTTCCCCTGCAAATGCATTTGTTATGGAAATGGTTAAAATTAATATTGCAAATAAAGCTGTTTTAATAATTTTGCTTGTCCTTTTCATATCCTAATCCTTTCACAGGTAAATAAATTTGTTGTTAAAACGTGCAGCACTTTTCTTAAGCGTCCATGTTGTTTGAAGAATGTTATAGAATTATTTATCAATAATATTGTCTATGTTTTTTAATACTATGGAAATTGTTCCGTTTGGATTTGTAATAAATTCAACTTTATTTTTATCGCTTATTAATTCATATGGTATATTTATTTCAATTCCTTCATCTGTAACGATTTTTTGCTTTGTTTTTATTTTGTTTGCATAATTAAAATTTACTTTTACTTCCGGCTCTTTTAAGCCTTTCATTTTAATTTCTTCATCATATACTTTTTTTATTTCATGATCTTCAAATACTTGTTCTGAAATTTCTGCAACATTGATGTTTAAAGAGTCTTCCACATTTTCTCTTATGATATTTTTTACCTTTGTTTTCATTAACATATCATCATCGTAATATTCCTTGATTATTTTATCTGTTGTATCAGTAATTATTTTAACTTTTTCTTTGTCTGGTTTTTCTTCTTTGCATTCAAGCAAATATTTTGAAATGTAATAGCTTGGTTCATTGTAAACCTGGCATTTCTTCTCTTTGACAAATACTTCTAATGTATTAATGTCAACAAATATACACTCATCTATTTTTTGAGTTGCTGACGGCAAGGCACATGGCTGTTCAATAATAATGTTTTTCGTTCCTTCTTCTTGTTTTGTAAAATGAATGTAGCCTTTTTTATAGTTTAATTTCAAAATTACCATATAGTCTTTGTTAAATACATTAGCTTGAACAAATAAAAGGTCACATGGTTTTATATCCGGATTTTCAGATATTGTTTTGTAGAAAAATTCCGATACTTCATTGGTGAATTTTTTGAACTCGCTATTATCACGATATTCATTAATAAGTTTTAAAAAGAATCCATCTTCATTTATAAATTTAGTTTTCTTTAAATCAGAATCATTAAAACATTTTAAAATATGTTTTTCTGTATATTCTCTCATTTCTTCGTTAAAAGACATTAGATTTTCTGAAAGCACAGGCACTCCTAAACTTGGGTCAAGTATGTGAAGTATTGCTCTTGATATTGATACGCTCATTTTTTCCTCTTTCATAATATGTAAAATTATAATCATCATAATTATATATCATGTCATGTTATTTTACCACATTAAAAAACATCCAAAATATTGTTAACCGTATTTCATTTTAAGGTTGACAATATCCCTGTTGTTTATTATAATAATTGAAAATGAGGTGAACAATATGTCCTTAAAAAATAATGTGTTACATATTTTAGAACTTAATAAAGGTGCTAATATCTCTGGCCAGGAATTAGCAGACATGCTGTGTGTCTCAAGAACAGCTGTTTGGAAAGCCATCAATTCACTTAAGCAAGAAGGCTATTTAATCGATGCAACGTCTAACAAGGGCTATTCTTTGTCATTTTCTTCTGATGTCATGTCCTCAGAAGGTATTAATTTGTATTTAAATGATGAGTATAAGAATATTCCAATAACTGTTTATAAATCATTAGCTTCAACAAATACAGAAGCAAAAATAAACGCAATGAACAATGCTGTGCACGGTACTGTAATTATTTCTGAAGAACAAACAAAAGGAAGAGGACGTTTTGGAAGAGATTTTTTCTCTCCTTCTGAATCAGGCATTTATATGAGCATAATTTTAAAACCAAATTTGAACATAGCTGATTCAGTTTTAATAACAACAGCTACAGCTGTTGCTGTTTGTAATGCCATTGATAATTTTACAGATGAAAAACCTCAAATTAAGTGGGTTAATGATATTTATATTGAAAATAAAAAAGTATGCGGCATACTCACAGAAGCAGTTACTGATTTTGAAAGCGGTGGGATTGAAAGTGTCATTGTGGGTATAGGAGTAAACGTTAAAACCAAAGAACAAGAATTTCCCGGAGAACTTCAAAACATTGCAGGATCTATTTTCCATTCAGATGAAAACTTCTGCATACGAAACCAACTTGCTGCTGAAATAATAAACAATGTCTTATCAATATGCAAAGAACTTGGAAATAAGAAGTTTTTAGAAATATACAAAGAACGGTCCTTGATACTGGGTGAATATATTTTATACAATAAAAACAATGAATGGCTTGAAGCATTTGCACTGGATATAGACGAGTATGGCGGTTTAATAATTATTAACAAAGAAGGTCAAAAAGAAACTCTGCATTCTGGAGAAGTTTCAATTAAAAAAGTTAAGTAATATTGGTATTGTCTATTTACAATGTATACTTCACAAATCTTGTCATTCTGAGACTAGGTCGAAGAATCTCATCTTTTTAATATTTTGTGAGGTCATTCAATGCGTTCATGATGACATAAATAGTATTAATCAAGATTATGACATAAAATATTTTAACAGGAGAATTTATTATGAAATTAAGCATCAGAGATATAACACACATAGGAATATTTACTGCTTTAACAGCAATCGGAGCTTTCATCAGCTTACCAATAGGCCCTGTTCCTATTACACTGCAATCATTTTTTATTTTGATGTCCGGAATCATTTTAGGTTCAAAGAAAGCTATGCTATCTCAAATTGTATATTTATTGTTGGGATTAGCCGGTTTACCAATTTTTGCAGGTTTTTCAGGAGGAGTTCAAACTATAGTTAAACCAAGCTTTGGATTTTTAATAGGCTATATTATTGCTGCATATTTCGTTGGAAAATTCTTAGAAAACAAATCAAAAACAACAAAAAATTTATCAATCGCAGTTGTGATGGGAACATTAATCATTTATGCTATTGGCCTTCCATACATGTACTATGTATTAAATTTATTGTTATCAAGCAACTTTAATATAATTAAAATTTTAAAAATAGGCATGCTTGTATTTATTCCAGGTGATACTCTAAAAGCGATTATAGCTGTGTTCATTGGCAGGAAGCTTCAAGGTAAGCTAAATAAATAGATAGATATAATTAAAAGACGTTCATAATTCAATTATTCATTTGGATTAAGAACGTCTTTTAATTTTTTTAAATAAGATATAATCCTAGGCATTATTATAATAAACCAAGGTGTAAATTCGTATGGTTTATTTTTCATCCAATCCTGCAACTCTTTAATGTCAATCCATTTTGCATCTGCTGCCTCTTGCTTGTTAATTTCAAATTTTCCGTCAAATTCGCCTACTAACACATGGTCATATTCAAATTCCGTCAACCCATTTTCAAACTTATAATAATATGTAAAGCTGAACAATTCTTCAATTTCAGCTTCAATTCCCATTTCTTCTGACAACCGTCTTTTTGCAGCATCATTTATATTTTCATTCCAGTGAGGATGAGAACAGCAAGTGTTTGTCCACAAGCCACCGCAATGATATTTATCTAAAGCTCTTTGTTGAATCAATATGCTGTTGCCACTGTACAGTATAACAGAAAATGCACGATGCATTATACCATCTTTATGAGCAATTTCTTTTGTAATTTCTCTTATAGTATTGTCAAGAAAATCAACTTCAACAATTTTATCCATATTTTAATTTTTACCTTTCTTATTTCATGATAATTATTATAAACCAATTTTCAAATTTTTATTTTCTCATAAAGATTAAATGTGTCTTCTGCTATTATTTTTTCCTCGTTTGCCTTTACAACAATTATTTTTACTTTGGAAGAATCTTTGCTGATAATTCCAGCTTCCTTTAAATTCTTGTTTTTATTTGTATCAATTTCTACACCCATATATTCTAAACCACTGCATACTTTTTCTCTTATGTAATGTGCATTTTGACCCACGCCACCTGAAAACACAAGGATATCCATGCCTTCCATTATTGCGCTGTAAGCACCCACATATTTTTTAAATCTGTGACATACGGCATCAATAGTCAGCTGTGCTCTTTCATTGCCTTTTCCCGCTTCATCATATATCTCTCTCATGTCGTTGCTTATTCCGGATAAGCCCTTCCAACCACTTTTTTTATTTATTAATTCATCTGCCTTCTCTATGGACAGGCCTTCTTTTTTCATTAAATATAAAATTGCTGCAGCATCTATGTCCCCGGCCCTGGTAGACTGAATAAGACCTTCCTGAGGAGTAAATCCTGTGCTTACCTCAATAGATTTACCATACTTTAAAGCGTTGGCAGTTGTTCCGCTTCCAAGCATCATATTTACAATTTTGTAATTCTTGTGTGAATCATTTAAAATTTTATCAACTTCTTCGGCCATGCTTCTAAATGCTATCCCATGGAAACCATATCTTCTAATATGATATTTTTCATAATATTCATATGGAATACCATAAACATATGCTGATTCAGGCAGTGACATATGAAATCCATTGTCAAATACAACAGCCTGCATAACATCAGGCAACAGTTTTTGACATGCGTAAATTCCTGCCAAATGATTTGGATTGTGAAGGGGAGCTAAGTCCTTAATATTTTCTATATAATCAATTACATTTTGATCAATTATTACAGAAACATTTTGCTTGTCTCCTCCCTGCACTACTCTATGACCAATTGCAGCTATATCGCTTTTGCTAATTCCCAAAATATTTTTGTCAAAAAGCGTATCAAGGATTATATTTATTCCTTCTTCATGATTCATTACCGAAAATATCTCTGAATTTTTGTCATTTCCAATATAATATTTAAATTCTGCATCTTCATATCCGATTCTTTCAACACTGCCTTGCACAACAACATTATATTCGGGCATTTCTGCAATTTGAAACTTGATTGATGAACTGCCGCAGTTTAATATTAATATGTTCATTGGTACCTCCATAAATATTTATACAATAAATGCTTTATCTTTAATGAAGATATTACTATATTTTCTTATTATTAGCAAGACAATATGCTTATGGAACTTTATCAGAAACAGACCGTCTAAATAAATACAAAATTATTTAGGAGGCATTATGAGAAGTTTTACTAAAATAAACGCATTGATTTTATCAATGTTAATAACATTTTCAACCGTTCCATCTCTAGCAAGTGAAATAAAGAATGAAACGTCAGAAAATAATGATGTAATTGAAATAACACAGCCGCAACCATTTTATTTATCATTTACCGGAACTGTTAAAGAACTTGATGACAGCAAAGAAGGAGTTTTAAAAGCCTTTGTAGAAAACGAAGATGGCATGCAGGCAAATTTTATATTGTCAGAAAATACATATTATGTAGATAACGTGAAAATTGAAGAAGGTACAGAAATAACCGGATATTACGAATCAGGAAGACCTATGATTTTAATTTATCCGCCTCAATACACAATAGATATTGTTACTCCTGTATTTGATGATGTAAATATTAAAGCTGATAAATTTGATGGTGATTTATTGAGTGCAGATAAAACATTAAAGCTTAATATTTCAGAAGATACTGAAATATTGTGGGAAAACGGCACACAAATATACTGGTTTGCTAAACCAAGCATATCTGATTTAGAAACTGCTCTTTCAAACAGAAAGCTTATAGTTTTTTATGATTTTACAACAAAAAGTATTCCTGCTCAAACTACTCCAAACAAAATAATAGTATTATCACAGCAGGTGGATGATTCGATTATTAACATCATTGTAGACGACAAAATAATTGATTCTCCGGCTGCTTATATAAGCGAAGAAGGAGTTGTAATGGTTCCAATTCGAGGAATAGCAGAAGCATTAGGATATGAAGTTTCTTGGAACAATGAAGAAAAGAGCGTGCAGATTGGAAATGAAATTACAATAAAAATAGGTGAAACCATCTGTTCAGTTTCTGGAAAAGCCCCAATAGAACTTGAAACTGCCCCAATATTAAATACAAACAGCACGTACATACCACTGAGCTTTTTTAAAGAAACAGGAATTGTAAAAGAAGCTAATTTTATTGAAAACAACATTATAATAAATAGCGGATGCGTAATAAACAATTAGTATACTTAAAAAATCATGAAGCAATTCAATGCTTCATGATTTTTTAATCGTTTATTTGCAATCTTTGATGCAGATGAAGGTTTTTATGTTTTCAATGTTTAATAGACCCTTCACTTTGATTAGGAGGACATGAATATAATCAATTGTCTGAAATAAATAGCTATTTAATGAATAGATTGCAAAATTGAATTTTCAGGAAACCAGATTTTCATTTCCCTCTCAGCACTTTCTTTTGAATCGGAAGAATGAACACAATTTTCAGATTTTGACAATGCAAAACGTCGTCTAATGGTTCCTTCTTCAGCATTTGACGGATCAGTTGCTCCATTTATTTTCCTTACTTCTTCTATAACATTTTTGCCATCAATAATCAAAGCACACAATTCTCCCCTTGTAATATAATTTACAAGTTCCCCAAAAAATTGCTTACCTTTATGTTCAAAATAATGTTCTTCTGCGATTTTTAAAGTTGGCTTTATAATTTTTAGAGCCGCTATATGAAAATCATTTTTTTCATATATGGATATTATTTCACCCATTAATTTTCTTTCAATAGCATCTGGTTTAATAAGAGCTAAAGTTTTTTCAATCATAGTAATCCTCCTGCCGTTTTTAACCGCTAATTAAATTGTTTTTATTAATCCAATCTAAAACAGGCTGTTTTAATTGTTCTGATGTAATAACACTTTTCATCTGAGTTTGAATATAAAAAGTATCAATTACATTTCCGCCTTTTTTCTCAACTCGGCTTACTATTGATTTAAACACTGCGCCAGGCTCCTTGTCATCTGCTTGTGTCAAGAAAACATAAACATTTTTATTTTTAAAATCCAAACTGGACAAAATAGCATTAACAGGTGTAGAACTGTGTCCAGCCCACACTTGGCCGCCTATAAACATGTTGTCATACTCACTTGCAGAAAAGTCCGATTTTTTTATTTTGCCATTAAGTCCAATTAAAGAACCAATTGCCGCCCATGCAAACCCAGCTGATTTTGGCTCACTAACCAATTCAATTTTTCTTAAGTCACCGTCAATTAATTTTGAAATTTCCTTTGCAACTGCTTCTGTATTGCCTGTGAGAGAATAAAACACAATTAAATTCTTCATTGTCGTCCTCCTGTTAAATAATTAATTATTATATGAATGTACGCTCATTCAATTCATTACAAAATCTACAGAACTTTTATTCTACAATTCTTCTTTCGATTTTAAACCCTATAGCTTTTTCTATTTCAGTCAATGTGCTCATATCTTTTTGTGCAACAAATAAGCATGTGTAACCTGTCTCCCCTGCTCTTCCTGTTCTGCCTATGCGATGAATATATGACTCTGCATTTTCAGGTATATCATAATTATATATGTGACCTACTCCGCTTATATCAAGACCTCTTGCAGCAACATCCGTTGCAATGAGGTACTGAATATCCCCTTTTCTGAAAGATTTCATTATTCTTTCACGTTTGTTTTGAAGTATGTCGCTATGAAGCTTTTCGCAGTTATATCCTCTTGCGTGCATAGCTTCTTCTAATGTGTCAACTCTCACTTTAGTTCTGCAAAATATTATAGCCATAAATGGTCTGTCTTTATCCAATACTTTGCACAGTGCATCCTGTTTATTTCTGTCTGTAGTTTCAACAACATGTTGTTTAATGGTATCAAGAGTTACACTTTCTTTATGCACTGCAATTGATACAGGATTTTTCATATATTTATATGCAAGTTTTTTAACTTCTGAATCAATTGTTGCAGAAAAACACAATGTCTGTCTTGTATTTGGTGTTTCCTTTATTACATCTTCAACTTCACTTTTAAATCCCATTAAAAGCATTTGATCTGCTTCATCTATAACCATTGTTTTTAATTTGCTTAAATCTACAGTTCCTCTTCTGATGTGATCCAAAAGTCTGCCCGGTGTGGCAATAATCATATGAATTCCACCGCTCAACTTTCTTATTTGAGAGTCAATGTCTTTTCCGCCATATGCAGCTAAAATGTTTATTTCTTTCACTTTATTTAATTTCACAGCTTCATCAGTTATTTGAATTGCCAGCTCGCGAGTTGGTGTAATTATTAAAGTCTGCACGCTATCTGATTGTGGAGATATGTTTTCAAATATAGGCAGTAAAAATGCCAGAGTTTTGCCTGTGCCGGTTTGTGCCTCTGCAATTACATCTTTTCCTTGTTTAATTATTTCAATACACTCTTCCTGAATAGGCGTTGGAGTTGTAATTCCTGAAGCTTTTAATATATTTATTATATTTTCATTTATTCCTAGATTTTTAAAGTCCATTATTTCATTACCTTTCAATTTTCTTCTATAATTTTGTATTATTATACCACAGCTGAGTATTTTTTACTAATATATTTGGAAAATTATGAATGTTAAATTAAATTTATACTATTAAACTTTAGTGGACAAAAAAAGGACCAACCTTCACTGAATGGTCCGTCCTCAAAGTTCTGAATTATTGTTGTTTATTTTCTGATATTACTTGTAATGCTCCACTTAATTCTGGTATTTCATTAACATCTATATCTTTTATTTTACAATAATGTTCTAATAATTCTGTTGATAATGCTTCGTCAGAAGTGCCTTTTTTTATTTCACTTATTTTCTTAAGCACTTGTGCTGCTTGAATATCATCAAAATATCTATATAATCCATTACTGTTAGATATTTTTTCAGGATTATTTGCATTGAAATAATAATCCCAGAACTTAAGTTTTTTAGATTCCTCAACAGACAACTCTATTCTATATTTATCACTAGCTTCAAGAACTCCTTCTTTTTCATATTTAATCTCATAATTTTCCTGCAATAGGTAGACGGCAAAAATCAACCTACCTTTTTCCTTTTCTTTCGGCAGTATTGTTGTGAGCAATACTAAGCTTCCTGGATTAACATTTCTAAGTTTCTTTGATTTTTCTTTATTTTTACCGTTGCTATTTGCAACAGTAAATGTACGCCATTCTTTTAACATTTTACTTTCATAACAAATGTACTTATTTTCATTAATTTCCAAATCAAGTTCTTCTCTTGATATATTGCCTTGCAAGTACTGATAACAATTAGATTCAGGGTCACTGCACCATTTGTTCTTTGCACTATTAATATTATAATCTATAGTTTCATCACTACATACAGCTTTATATCCAATACTGCCATTATTGCTCCCCCCATCACAATAATTGCATTTAAAAGCAATATTTGAATCAATTTTTTTAATAACAATTTTCTTCTCTTTATATTTCATATTTTTCAACATCTCTAATTCTAAAGCTTCTTTTCTTAATTCTTCTTCTTTTAAACGTTTTTCTGCTCTCTTTTTCCTGTAATCAATTAATTTATCTTCAACTTGTTTTGCCAATACCTTATTATTAAGTTCTAAATATGAATCTAAAGCATCTGGATATACAAAATCTTTTTCCTCTTCAATATCATCAAATTTTATTTTAACGCAATTATTATTCAATTCAGTTATTTTACCTATACCAAAAATCTTGTGTTTAATTATTTCGCCAATAAATTCCAAACTCATACCTCCTCATATAATTATATAAACTTAGTCATATATTTACTGTTATATAAAAGTTAACATAATTTATTTATTAGCTAATTATACATCATTTTTCACAATTAGTCAAATTAGTTGAAATAATACAGAAAAGACTGTTATTGCTTATGATTTAAATAGTATTCTTACTTTTTTCACTGTTACGACATATATATAATTATTGTTCGCAAATAAAAATTTTGCTATAATAAATGTTTTTTACTAAGCAAAGAGAACTTTCCAATATTATAAAAAAACCTCTCGAATTTTACTTGAGAGGTTTATATGCTATAGTTGTATTGAATTAATAAAATTAATCTGCTTTTTTCTTTTTTTTGATTAACTCAGGTTGAGTCATTACCGGTCTTTCATATGGTATTGATGGAACGTATGTTGTAGTTTCTGCATTTTTTTTCTTTTTTTTCTTTTCCTCTTTTTTAATGCTTTTATCGCCCATAATTTATCTCTCCTTTATTGTTAAAATTTATAATTTTTTATTATATATTTTATTTCCTAAATTCTTTCAATAATACTTATGATACGATACTTTTAAATAATTTTCAATATAAATATAGAATAATTTCACGCTATTTTACTAACAATCGTTAATCTGTTTTTCTAGAACCATGTCAATAAATATTTTAGCAATATTAGTATCAAATTGTGTACCTGAATATCTTTTAATTTCTGCAATGGCTTCCCCTTTTTACATAACGTTTACACCTGCAAGTATACGTTTTCTCCCCAATTACCTCTTTATTCATACTTTACCTCACCTTTATGCAACTATTGTTTAATTATTATATTATATAATTCCATTTATTTCAATATGTGAGATATTATTCTTTTCAATATTAAGGACAGTCCCTAATTCTAACTAACATTTAACTTTATTTTTGAAAGCATACATCCTTTCATCCGCTATTTCAATCAATTCTTCAAGGTCCATTCCTTCTTCTGGGAAACTGGCTATTCCATAACTAAATGAACATATTACCTTTTCACCAGCTACTGACAAAGGTTCATTCTCAAGTTGTTTTAGAAGGTTCTGAAACTTCTCTTTAAAATATTCCTTATTTGAACCAAATAGGATTGCTACAAATTCATCGCCCCCTATTCGAGCAAGAATATCGCTTTCCCTAGTACTGTTTCTTATCACTTGCGCAATTTTTTTTATAATTTTATCCCCAATCAAATGACCCATTGAATCATTAATTTTTTTTTACCCATCAATGTCAAACATTACAAGCTGAAAAATTTCGTTATATTTTACCGCTTTCTCCTTAATCTTTAAAAAGCTTTCTTCAAAATAACTGCGATTGTACAAATGTGTCAACCAATCATATTTCGCTGATAAAGACTTTTCTTTATATAAGAGATGATTAGAAACCGCAATTTCTACATTACTTCTTATGAACTCCATGGACTTCACATCTTCTTCATCAAAGGCATTTCTCTCAACAGAATCAACATTAATTGTACCAAATAAACTGCCCTTGAAGTAAATTGGAACTGTAATAGTAGATTCAATAAACCTTTTGTCCCCCAAAGTAGTCTTAATCCGAATATATTTACTATACTTTAGTATATTTCCAATGTTTGCAATCCTATCCATTTTTCCATCTGTAGCTATATAGATAAATGAATCTTCATATGGCAATTTAAAATTCTTAATATCATCTACAAAACCCACAGAAGATGCTACAGTGAAATAATCACCTTCTTTTATTAGAATTGTTCCTATTGTCGACTTCTCTAAAGCTATTAATGAATTTTTTAAAATCAATTGAAATATTTGATTAATATCTTCGATTTTTAAAATCGATTGTGTAACTTCAAGCATTAAGGCTCTTAGTCTAGATATTCTATATAAATTCAATTGATTCAATTTTTTATCTGTAATATCATACAAATGTGCGAGAAAAGATTTTTGTCCTTTATATATAACTACTTTACCTATATATTCCACCCATATTATATCTTTATTATTTTTATTTATTAATACTTCCTGTTTAATAGTATCTGTTGTGCTTTCAAAAATGTTGTGATTGCATTGTTTAAGATATTCTTTTTCTAAACAACTGATAAATTCCATATCTTCTTTTCTTTGAAATTCCTTTTCTTTATAATTCAACATTAGCTTACAGCTATCATTTAAATATAGAACTTCTTTGTCATTAAAAAGAATCGTAGGCATTGTAATAAACTTTTCAAATTGTTCTAGCGCTTCATCCTCTAATGTTTCAATACCTCTTATACTCCCCATACATTTCCTCCTATGTAAGATTTGTAATTGTTATAAAAAATTATATATTATTAAAATTATAATACAATCTATGTTATTATACATCAATTTAAAGAAATTTAAAACATTTTTGACGTCAAATTTGCTTTTTTGTGATAAAATAGAAAATATAGTAAGAATGCTAACTGAAAATTTTATCTAACAACAATAAAGGAGAATATATTAATGAAAGAAATAGGTGGAGTAGAAAAACAAAAAAAATTGGTGCAAGTTGTTCTTAATGAAAAGGAAGTACCTTTGCTTATAAAAGATATTGAAGGATTGGATTATGAAGATACAAAGTATAAGAGTAAAGAAAAATTCGAATATGATAAAAAAATTATACTTGAAACACCGTGGGATGTAAGTACAGTCCTTCAAAATAAAACCAGCAAAATAAGTGAATTGGTTGATATTAATTTAGAAAAAAACGGAATAAATGATGTCAGTGCTAAAAGAATATTTTCAGCGTTGAGAGCTAAATACAAATCTTCAAACCAACTAGACGATAATGAAAGAGCAGAAAGAATATAAGTAAATTATATTTTTTACAATGCCTAAAGAGATTTTACCAATCGCTGAGTTATTCCTGCTACAACCAACTGACTTCCAACAAAGAAACTGCTAATTATATTAATAAAAGCAGTTTCTTTTGAATTGTTTATCTTAAATAACACTTCCAGGCACTCTTAATGCTTGATGTTTCATAATCGGCACATTATATTTTTCTCCAAGAACTCGAACTAAATCTTTATAACATCCCTTTCCGGCAAATATCTAGGATAATCCAAACATATTGCTATATCGCTTGATGCAAAGTAATACTCATTTTCTTCCACCTTTTGCTCCTAATAATGCAATAGAATTAATGTGTTTAATTTATATTTATATATTGCTTATATTTCTTCAACCGAATCTCCTTTTTTAATAATACCACCTGCTATAACTTTACAAAATACACCTTCATATGGCAAAAGGCTAACTCCAAATTTTCTCGTCACTACACTTGGATGATCTTCTTTTCCTATTTGGGTAACTTCTAAAACAACACTTGCACCTAATTTGATTTTATTTCCAACTGATATTTTTGAAAGATCAATTCCGTCAATTAAAATATTCTCTGCAAAATCACCAGGTCCCATATTAAGATTATTTTCTTTATTTGATTTTTGCACACTCTGATAACTGAGACATGTAATCTGACGCCCCCATTCTCCTGCATGTCCATCATTTTCAATGCCAAAATTCTCTATAACGTTCGCTTGTGTTACTTCCTCTTTTAGTTTCCCTCTTTCACTACTTATTGAAATGGCATGTATAATTCCCTTATTCATATTACGCTCCTGTTTAACTCTGTTTTTTATATTATATTGTCATTTAAATGATTTTACAATATTAAATAATATATATTGCAAAAAAAACAATACAGCATTGTTAGCTTATTTTTTAAATTGTTAAATTTTACAATTAAGTATCATTTGTTTT
>NZ_JAWQJF010000103.1:0-18926 GCF_033447055.1 Sedimentibacter sp. | reverse complement strand
TGTCATAGGCACTTAAACTCGAATTCCCTTAAACATTATGTCGGTTGAATTAAAAGATTTCCGTGAACCGCAGGCTTTTCTGTTGATTTATTATACTATATTGCGTTTATTTTTTCAACTGTATTTTGTAAATACAGATTTTAATTTTACTATCATATCCTAAGTTCATATTAATATTCGAGGAATTTTTTATATTAATCTATTTAAATCTTCCTCATATATAACTTCTTTTTCCATTAAAATTTTTGTTATATCGATTATTTTTTCCTTATTGCTTTTTATTATTTCAACTACTTCATCATATATTTCAACTGTGAGTTTCTTTACTGATTGTTCCACTGAAGTAAGCGGAATGTTTAGTTTTTCTGATAAAACTCCAAAATTGATAAATGCAGAATTTTCATCCATTCCATATTTAGAAATATAGTCAACTGCAAGTGAGGTTGCCCTTTCAATGTCATTTTGGGCACCTGTAGTTATATTTTCTTTGCCAAAAAATATTTCTTCTGCAACACGTCCGGCCATTAAAACTGCAAGCTGCTTTTTTATTCTTGACTTTGTTACAACTTCTTCTTTATTTGGAATACTGAGAGTATAGCCGCCTGCTCCTTTGCTTGTTGGTATAATTGACACCCTTATAATTTTATTGTCCGGCATCAAATATTTAGAAATGAATGCATGTCCTGCTTCATGATATGAAGTTACAATTTTCTGAGCCTTGTTTTCATGCAAATTCTTTTTTTCAGAACCGGCCAATATTTCAAGATAAGCTTTTTGAATATGCTCATTGTTAATTTTCTCTGAATTTTCTCTTATTGCCAAAAGAGTAGATTCATTTATTAAATTTTCAATCATAGCTCCGCTGAAATATACTGTCAAATCAGCTATTTCATTTAAATCAATGTCATCTGAAACATTCTTTTTAGAAAGATAAAGTTTTATAATATCTTTTCTTGCATTTTTATCAGGAAGCATTATTTCTATTTGTCTGTCAAATCTACCCGGTCTTAACAAAGCTGCATCGAGCGTATCAATCCTATTTGTTGCTGCAACAACTATAGTACCTGAATCTTCACTAAAACCTGACATTTCCGCGAGAAGAGCATTTAAAGTTCTATCTCCTTCATCGCTTCCTCTCATGTTTCCATCAGTTCTTTTTTTTCCGATAGCATCTATTTCATCTATAAAAATTACGCTTTTACCTGATTTTTTTGCTTTCTTAAAAAGATTTCGTATTCTTCCTGCACCAAGTCCTGCATATACCTGAACAAAATCAGAACCTGACACTGCATAAAACGGTACACCGGCTTCTCCAGCCAATGCTTTTGCCATTAAAGTCTTACCTGTTCCGGGTGTTCCATAAAGAAGTACACCCTTTGGCATTCTTGCATTTAATTTACTGTACTTTTCGGGATTTTTTATAAAATCAACTATTTCCAGCAAACTTTCTTTTGCTTCATAATTACCTGCCACATCATTAAATTTCATATTTGATGAACTTGAGTATTCTATTTCATTTAAATTGTTAATTTCCTTTTGGGCTGATTTTTTATTTTTAAAAATTAAGTATACAATAAAAATCAACACACCAATAATTGCTATTATTTGATAAGTATTCATAGAATTCATATACCCCCTGTAACAATTAGACTATTGATAACCCCATTTATGTCATCCTGAGCGAAGTGAAGGATCTCATCTTTGTTGAAAACATGATATCCTTCGCCTACGTCTCAGAATGCAATGTCGTTAAGTTAACTTTGTCATTAAGCTAATAAATAAATGATCATTGCTTAATTATTAATTGCATTTTACCACGGGTATATATATTTAGATATACTCAATATGTAGCTTCTTTTCATTGTTTTTCCTTATTTGCCAAGAGACAAACAGACTGTGCTGCTATACCTTCTCCTCTTCCTTCAAACCCTAGATGTTCGGTTGTTGTTGCCTTTATATTTATGTTAGAAATATCAGTTTCCAAATCTTGGGCTATTCTTATTTTCATTTCTTCAATGTAATTCATCATTTTTGGTCTTTGTGCAATTATTACAGCATCTAGATTTTCAAGTTCATAATTATTAATTTTCATTAAATTAAATACTTCTTTTAAAAGGATCCTACTGTCAGCATCCTTATACTTATTGTCGCTATCCGGAAACAAATGCCCTATGTCACCCAACCCCATTGCTCCAAGCAAGCTGTCCATTATTGCATGTATTAAAACATCAGCGTCTGAATGTCCCTCTAATCCCTTTTCATAAGGAATATGAACACCGCCTATTATGAGTTTTCTGTTTTCCACCAAAGCATGAACATCATAACCAATTCCAATTTTCATATAGTCTCCTTGTATATGCTTGCTAATATTTCTGCCACTCGCAAATCAAGTGGTGTAGTTATTTTTATATTTTCCAAAATTCCTTCAATAGTCTTTACATTGTATCCATAATATTCAACTATCGATGAATCATCTGTAAATGCTCTATCTTCTGTAACAGCTTTTAAATAACATTCTCTTATTGTATCAAAATCAAATGCTTGTGGTGTCTGGACTGACTTTAGCTTAATCCTGTCCAATGTTTTTTGAACATAGCCTTCTTTTGAAACTTCTTTAATTGTATCCACAACGTCAATTGTAGGTATACACGCCTTATATTCATCAGCATTTTGAACGCAGGCGCTAATTAAGTCATATGAAACAAACGGTCTCACCCCATCATGAATGAGCAAAATGCCGCAGTCATTTTTCACAGCTTTTATACCCTCAAATACTGATTCCGTTCTTGTTGCTCCCCCTGCAATTACATTAGTTATTTTGTCATAGGAAACTGCAATTTCAATTTTAACATATTCCAGATCATCTTTATTTACAATGAGTATTATTTCGTCTATTTCAATACTGTTCTCAAACTTGTACAAAGTTGTATCAAGTATAGTTTTTCCTGCTATTTTCATAAACTGCTTTGGCATTTCAGAACCCATTCTTGTCCCCTTGCCTGCTGCTACTATGATTGCAGTAACTCTCTTTTTGTTAAACATATTCTCCCCTTTCTAAATACTAATAGACTCCTTATAAAGTCCATGTCATCCTGAGCGATAGCGAAGGATCTCATCTTTTGTTTAAAAAACATGAGATTCTTCATTATTAATTATTGTTAATTAAATAATCCTTTCAAATTTAAATCGCTGAGTTCTGCATGTGGAACTCCAAGTTTTCTGCTTGGTATAAAGGTTCCGTGGCAATCAGAACCTCCGGAGATCATTGAATTATTCTTATTGCAAAAATCTTTATAATATTTAATATTATCCCCGTTATAAGGTGAATAGCATTCTATTCCATCTACACCAAGTTCTAGCCAGTATTTTAATTCATACTCCGGCATACGATAATTGATGTAATGATATGATGGATGAGCAAGAAAAACTTTTCCTCCACTTTTCTTTGCAATTTTAATAACTTCCTCAGAATTTTTTAGTTCTGCCTTAAGACCTGATTTACCTACTTCTTTCAAATGATTAGCAACGTCCTTGTGAATTCCTTTGTCAATCATATAGTTAGCTGATTTCCATCCGCCTCTTTTTCTGTCATATTCATACTTTTCAAAATCTTCAATACTTACATTGCCATACTTACCGGCTGCAATTGTACCTATATATTCCTTATTTGAATTTAATTTATTTTGGTTAGTCCAGTTTATTAATTCCAACAATTCTTTGTTTTCTATGTCATAATTGTACAATGTCAAATGATATTCTTTTCCATCATATCCTGTTGAAAGTTCAATTCCGGGTATAAAAATTAAATTATCGCTTGGAACAATTATTTCCTGCATTTTTTTAACATTGTCTACAGAGTCATGATCTGTTATAGAAAATATGTTTATATTATTTTTTATCAATTGTTCTTTTAATTCCCATACATCCCATGTTCCATCAGAAGCACAGGTATGCATATGCATGTCAACTTTTTTCATCGCTACCTCTTTTGTTAATATAGTGAATCCTCGTTTATTCTTGTGTAAAATTTTTCTTTTACTTCATCAAAATCTCTTGTCTGTGCCATAATCCACATTAGTTTTGTTATTGCTGCTTCAATGGTCATATCATAAGCTTGAAGCACCTTCAATTTTTTCATTGCCTTAACTCCAACCTCATATACTCCCATATCGCTTCCTTCAAACATTACCTGAGTTGCAACCACAACTATTTTTCCTTTTTCAGTTAAGCCCCCAAGCTTCTCCAAAAAATTACGCTTGTCAAGAAAAGGAAGCCCTCCAACCCCATAGCTTTCAATTACGACACCTTCATATTTTTCTCCTATATAATCAAGAACATCCGGCTCCATGCCAGGTGCCAGCTTCAATAAAAATATGCTTGGATATATAGTATTATAAAATTTTACTTTTTCATTCGTTTTTTCATTTCGAATATATTTCGTTATTCTTTTATCGTCAATTATTGCAGCAACCGGAAAATTAATACTTTCAAATGCACTGTAACTTTTTGATTTAACTTTTCTTGCACGAGTACCTACTATTGCTTTCCCGTCAAAAACAAGATAAACTCCTCTTACATCCTTTTCTGCTGCAAATCTGAAACTGTCCAGCAAATTTCTTTTCGCATCTGTTATATCAGCGTTTATTGGTTTTTGTGAACCTGTAACAACAACAGGTTTATCTAAGTTTTGTATTAAATAAGAAAGAGCTGCTGCCGTATATGACATTGTGTCAGTTCCATGAGAAATAACAAATCCGTCATACTTATCATAATCTTTTTCAATGGCCTCAGTCATTAATACCCAATACTCCGGCTGAATATTTGTACTGTCAATGTTTAAAAGCTGTATTGTATCTACACTGCAAAATTCTTTTATTTCAGAAACATAGCTTAAAAGTTCCTCTGAGGTTATGCCGGGTGCCAACCCATCCACAGTTTTTTTAGAAGCTATTGTTCCACCTGTAGCAATAAGTAAAATATTTTTTTTCATCTTATCTCCCATTTTTAATAACAAGACTATGTCATCCTGAGCAACAGCGAAGAGTTAATTATTCATTACTTTTATAATGTCATCCGGCATTGGACATTTTATTACAATATCTTGACCTGTCAATGGCTGTTTAAATTTCATTTCACAACAATGCAGAGCCTGCCTGTTTATTAACCGGCTTTCTTGTCCATACAATGCATCTCCAACAATCGGATGCCCAATATGTTTCATGTGCACTCTTATTTGATGTGTTCTGCCTGTATCAAGTTTAACGCGCACCAAAGTCATATTATTGAATCTTTTTTCCACAGCGTAATGAGTTATACATTCTTTCCCTGAAGTGTGTACAATCCTGATTATATCTTCCGGATTGAGTCTTGCAATAGGTTGGTTGATTGTACCTTTATCCTCTTTAATTATGCCTTCAACAACTGCATAGTAATATTTATCCACTGTATCCATTTTCATTTGATTTGCAAGTTCATTGTGCGCATATGGATTTTTAGCTATTATTACAATTCCGGAAGTATTCATATCAAGTCTGTTTACAAGGCGAACCTTTCTTTTGATTCCATTTTTTTTGAAATAATATGCTACTCCATTTGCAACAGTATTGTTTTGATGAGATTTCGTTGGATGAACAACAATGTACGGGGGCTTATTAACCACAAGCAAATCAGAATCTTCATAAACAATATCAATCGGAATGTCTATTGCATCATATTCATCTTCTTCCTCATCAAATCCGATTGATAAAATATCACCTATAAACACTTTTTTATTAAGTTTCACAACACTTCCGTTTAATAAAATACTCTCTGACATTTCCAGCCTTTTCGAAAGACGCTGTGAAAAATTTAAGTTTTCTCTCATTATACTCTTTACAGTCTTGTCATTTTCTTGTATTGTATAATTGAGTAGATTATTATTAGTCATTAATATACTCCTAGGTTTTCATTACTATAAATATAATATAAAATACATTTAATGTAAAGGGGATTGTCATGAAGGACAAGATAATAAATATAGCTGCGAACCATGATGATTTTACACTTGAAATTAAGCAAAAACTCATAGATATATTAAAAAAGAACGGCTATACTTATTGTGACGGTTTTTGTGATAAAGGAGAATTAAATATTACAATAGGCGGAGATGGTGCTTTTTTACGAGGTGTAAGAGAGAGCAACTTTTCACGTGCCCCTTTTGTTGGAATAAATACAGGAACATTGGGCTTCTTTCCTGAAATAACTCCTGAAAATCTGGAAAGTTTCATATTAGATTACAGATCGGGAAATTACACAATTAATGATATAAACTTAATTGTAAGTGAAATATTTACAGCAGGACGCACAAAAAAAATATATGCGGTAAATGATATAATACTTAAAAGAAAAGATATGAAGACCATTCACCTTGATGTTTTTATAGCATCAAACCATTTGGAAAAAATCAGCGGTGACGGATTAATAATATCATCCCCCCTTGGAAGTTCTGCTTACAATAAATCCGCAGGGGGAAGCCTTGTATATCCTTCCCTTAAAACACTGCAGCTAACTCCATTATCTCCTATAATATCCAATGCGTACAGATGTTTGGACTGCAGCATAATCGTACCACCGGAATTTGAAATTTCAATATATCCCGAAAGAAAAGAAGATTACTACGTAGCATTGTTAGCTGACGGAGAAATCTACGAATTTGACGAATTAGAATATGTGCATTTTCGCACCTCAAAAAAAATTATAAAAAGATTATCAACCGGAACATTTAATTATTGGAATGTAATTAAAGAGAAATTCTTGTAACAGTTGACTAACAATGACAGACTATTGGCAAACCACATTAGCGTCTGTGCCTTAGGCACATTTTCACAAGCTCTACTATTGTTATTACATTCTCACAGTAAATTTGCTCCCTACATTTATTGTGCTTTCAACGGTCAATGAAAATTTGTGGACATCTGCTATCCATTTTGCAATGCTGAGTCCAAGCCCGGTTCCACCTTCTCTGTGTCGTGCTTTATCAGCTCTGTAGAACCTGTCAAATATCCTGTCTATATCTTTTTTGCATATACCTATACCGGTATCCTCAACAGCAAATACCTTTTTATTTTTATCTGTATACAAACTTACTGTTACTTTTCCTTTTTCAGTATATTTTACAGCGTTATCAACTAATATTACAACCAGCCTTCTTATTTTGTCATAATCAGCCTTTATAATAACATCTTCCTCTAAATTTAACTGAAAATCTACATTTTTCTTTTTAGCTATTATTTCCATGTTCTGACATACATTTTCAACAATTTCCGAAAACGAGAACTCTGAAATATCAAGTTTTTCTTCATTGGCATCAGCCTTAGCCAAAATTAAAAGCTCGTCAATAAGCTTTGCCATAACCCGTGTTTCAGAATATGCATTTCCAAGCCACATTTCATTTTCTTGAACAGTTCCTTCTTCATCGCTTAAAACAACATCCAAATTTGTCTGTATTACAGTAAGAGGTGTTCTAAGTTCATGTGAAGCATCTGCTACAAATGCTTTCTGTCTTACCCATGTATCTTTTATAGGTTTTATTGCCTGTCCTGTAAACATATAACTTATGGCCAGCAATATAGCTGTTCCGCTTATTCCCGTAACAAAAAGTACTGTTTTTAAAAATGACCAAATAATTTCTTCACTTACTGTACTCTGATATACCTGCACAACAGACTGCCCATTTAAATCATTAAAGTATTTTGTATAAATTCTATAGTTGAATCGACCTACTCTTTTAGTAACAAATGAATCTTTTTTTTCTTCAAATGCTTTTACTGCAATCGACTCTATCGTATCAGCAATTGCAACTTCATTTTCTTTAGTAAAAATTCTTTCAATATTATCATCATCGTAATCATAAATCACATAGCATGCATCAAGCTTCTGATTAGCAATCAAAGCAGCACTCGGACCTAATCTTTGGAAAAAAGTACTTCCATTGAAAGTGAATCCGGAATAAGATACATTTTTATACGTATAAACTCTTACCGCTTCCGATTCCATAAGCTCTCTGTTTCCGTCTTCAAAAACTATCCTTGTAAAACTATAAATTCCGGTCGCTATAAAAATCATGAAAACAATAAGAATTAAACCCATGTATGCAGTTAGTTTAAAATGTAGTTTTCTAAACATTATTTCTCCTTGAGCATGTATCCTACGCCACGTACAGTTTCTATTTTAGCATTGGTATCTTCAAGTCTTTTTCTCAAATGATGCACGTAAATTTCTATATTGCTTTCCAAAACGTCAGCCTCAAGTCCCCATATTCTATCAATAATTTGTTCCCTCGTAAATACTTGTTTCGGCTTTTTTATGAACATTTCCATCAACATGGCTTCTTTTAAAGGTATTTTATATTCTTTGTCTCCTACAAACAAAAGATAGTTCTTAACGTCATATTTAATATCTTCAAATTCGTATGTTTCTCCAACATACTCTGTATTTTTTCTTCTGGCCAATGCTTTAACTCTTGCAATAAGTTCCTTAGTTGCAAAAGGCTTTACCAAGTAATCATCTGCACCGTTTTCAAGTCCGAAAACACGGTCATCCACTGTATCTTTTGCAGTGAGCATTATTACAGGCGTCTTTATTCCGGATTTTCTGATTGATTTTAATATTTGAATACCATCTACTCCGGGAAGCATTATATCAAGAACAATTACATCGTATATATCCTTGGTAGAGAGTATGAGGCCTTCCTCCCCGTCATTAGCTATATCAACATCAATTTTTTGTTTAGAAAACAGAAAATTCAGCGCCTGTGTTATTTTAACTTCATCCTCTACGATTAATATTCTCAAATCCATTCCTCCAGAATTAAATTATTCATTTACTTGTAACTATATTAATATTTTATTCTTAATTCTATATTAATAATTGTGAAATAATATTTTTAATATTATATAACATATGAAATTTTATTGCAAATCGTTATTTTAGTAAAAACATAATTACATACAAAAAAAGGATGAGCGTAACCCATCCTGTTTTTTGCTATACTTAATTTCCTTCTGCGCTTGCTACGCTTTCTTCTGCGCTTTCTACGTTTTCTTCTGCGCTTTCTACGTTTTCTTCTCCTTCATTTTCATTAATATCTGAATTTACATGATTATGAGAAGATTTTTTTACTTTAATACCTCCGATAAGGTTCTTGAGAACTATAGCCTGACTGCTCAGTTCTTCACTTGCTGCAGCACTTTCTTCTGCTGTTGCTGAATTAGTTTGAACAACAGATGAAATCTGTTCAATTCCCGAATTTATCTGTGATGCCCCTAAGGCCTGCTGCTGTGATGCTTCTGCAATTTTCTCAACTATGGCAACAGTCATATTTGTTTTTTCCACAATTTGTTTAAATGATTCTACTGTTTCATCTGCTATTTTAGCACCTTTTGAAATTGCACTTAACGAATTTTCAATAAGCTGTGTTGTGTTTTTAGCTGCTTCAGCACTTTTAGATGCAAGGTTTCTTACTTCATCTGCAACTACTGCAAATCCTTTGCCTGCAGACCCAGCTCTGGCAGCTTCAACTGCAGCATTCAGTGCAAGAATATTTGTCTGGAACGCAATATCTTCGATAGTTTTAATAATTTTTCCTATTTGAACAGATGAAGCATTAATTTCATCCATGGAATTAATCATCTGATTCATGTGATCAGTACCTTTTTGAACTTCTGCCGCTGTGTCTTCAGATATTCTTTTAGCATCTTGTGCACTTTTTGCATTCGAGATTGTTTGTTCGGAAATTTCATTAATAGTTGCTGCAAGTTCTTCGATTGAACTGGCTTGTTCAGTTGTTCCTTGGGTAAGCACCTGAGCTCCTCCTGCGACTTCCTCTGAACCGCTTGCTACCTGTTCGGCACTTTCATTTATATTTTTGAATATATAATTAAGTGATTTAATAATTTGTACCACAGAAGCTTTTATTGGTTCTAAATCACCTACGTACTCTTTACTTACATATCTTGTCAAATCTCCACTTACAATTACTCCAAGGTGGTACGATATGTCTTGAATCATAGCATTTAATTCATTGATGGTTTTCTCCAAAGAATTAAGAAGTACACCTGTTTCATCCTTGCTTTTTGTCTTTGGCACTTCTGTATGCAAATCTCCTTCAGACAGAAGCTTTAATCTCTGGGCACATGCAATAATAGGGTCTGCAATTTTGCCGGACATTCTAAGTCCTATAAAAGCTGCAGCCAATACGGACAAAATACCTAGTATAACAGTTGCTATAACGCTGAAATTTGTGCTATCCATGTATTCACTCTGAGGTGCATCAACCAAAATTGCCCAGCCATCCGTTCCTTCAATCGGAGCATATGACAGGAGGTTTTTCGAACCATTGTTTTCATAAACTCCATATTTAGATTCACCGCTTAACATTTTTTGTTCTAATAGAGCTAGTTCACCATTACTTCCGTCATTCTGATAGTTTAAAATTACATTTTCAAGAGCTAAAACTCTATCATACTCAGGATGTCCAATAGTATATCCTTCTTTATCGATAATAAAGCCGAATCCTTCCTCACCTATTACAACACTATTTACAATATCTGACAATGTCTTGCCATCGATTTTTAATATTACAACGCCTTCTACAGTTGAGCCATAAATGCCGTCTTTCCACAATGGCGCCGAAATAACATAGTACATTTCAAATGTTGCTGAATCAAATAATGCATCAGTAACAAAGACTTCACCATTAATAGATGCATTAAAATAATCCATATGTTTTACTATTTCCGTATTTCCTTCTGCAGAAATTACAAATCCTTCTTTGTCAGCAATATTAATATCTTTTAAGCCATGCATTTCAACTCTCTCATTAAAAATAGAGTTTTTATCCACTGCAGTGGTATCAAGCTGTGTAAGTTGAGAATTTAATCCAACTTCAGCAGCTATTGCTTTGTATATTTCTAATTGTTTAGATACAACATCTGCTGAAGCGTCAGCTACTTCACTCATTGTTTGTTCCAAAATATCAAAAGTGACTTTAAAGCTAAGATATGCAGATAACCCCCCAATCATAATTACAACTACTAATATTATTAATGTAATGTTTAAAAACATTTTCTTTTTAATACTGTTCATATTAGCCCCTCAATTTGTATTTTATTAAACAATAATATATCATTAATATCATGCTACATTATAATAATTTTTTCTTCCTTTATTTATTAATTTTTCATATTCAGCCATATGCTTAGGTTTAGAAAATATAAAACCCTGTGCCATATCACATCCAATATCTCTTAAAAAATCAACCTGCATAAATGTCTCA
Organism: Sedimentibacter sp.; assembly: GCF_033447055.1. Classification (GTDB taxonomy): domain Bacteria; phylum Bacillota; class Clostridia; order Tissierellales; family Sedimentibacteraceae; genus Sedimentibacter. The sequence continues at coordinate 7,612 of NZ_JAWQJF010000103.1, read as the reverse complement.
ACCCCTTCTGAAACAACATTTATGTTTAAATTTTTAGCTATATTAACCATATTGTTGACAATAATTTGCGAATTGTAATCTTCTATTTGATTTAAAAATATTTTATCCAGCCTCAATGTATTTATTGGCATTTCTTTTAATAGTCCAAGACTTGAATACCCGGACCCAAAATCATCCATTGATATTTCAAAGCCATAATCTTTAAAATTCCTCATTACTGCAAAAACTGCGTTTTCATTTTCATTTCCAAAAACAACAGATTCAGTTATTTCAATTTCTACTAAATTATCGGGAATTTTGTATTTTTTCTTAATATCATTGTATTCAGTAACAAAATTACTGCTTAAAAAATGGATTCTTGAAACATTAACAGATATTGGTACCACATCATATCCACAGTCAATCCATCTTCTCAAGTTTTTACACACTTGTTCGAATACAAATTTATCAAGTTTAACAATAAAACCATTTTCTTCAAATATAGATATGAATTTTATAGGACTTAATAAGCCAAGTTCCGGATGTTCCCATCTTACCAGGGCTTCCGCCCCTGATATAACACCACTTTTTAAATTGACTTTAGGCTGCATATAAACTTTAAATTCATTGTTGTCTAAAGCCCTGTGCATATCATCTTCCATTCTTTTCACTTCAATAAGATTGTTTCCTATGCTTTCATTGTAAATCGCATAATTGCTTTCACATCCGTTTTTCAAATGGCTTTTAGCAAAATCCGCTCTGTCTATAGCCACTCTAATATCTAATTCTTCGTTATCAATAAAATATATTCCCGTATTGACAGCAGGTTTAATATTAATTTTGCTCCATACATTTAAGTTTTCAATTTTATCCGATAAAATAAGCATTCTTTCAATAAGTTCATTTTGTTCTTCATATTCAAACAAAACAAAAAAATTATCTCCTTCAGCTTTTCCGAATATTTCATTTTTTAGACTTTTATTGAATATTTTGCAAATCTTAAGAAGTACATTATCTCCAACTTTGTAACCAACACTGTTATTAATAATAGTGAATTTATTGATATCATAATGAACAAGCGCATAATTGCTATCCATATTATCATTTATAAACTGTTCTGCATCTTTTATAAATTTGAATTTATTTCTTACATTAAATACTACATCCATTCCCTCTGTATTACCGGATTTATTCAATTTAACATAATAATATTTTATAACTTCAAATCCTCTTTTTATTATAAAATAAAATCCAATTTCTAATGCAATAAATATGAAGTTAAATAAAATCAAGAGTTTTTCTTCAGACGTAACTTCGTCCCCTGGAGTAATTATGATAAATGAAACAAGTAATATAGTAATAGTGCATATTATAGCAATTATAATAAAATTATGTACAAATGGTTTGAACTTTGATATGTCATCGTTGTCAAAAATACTACTCACCTCCTAACTAATATACATGTTCAACGGTTAACTCTTTCATTAGGTGGTCGCGTGTTGTTTCTCACCTCCTAACTAATATACATGTTCAACTTATGATATCGACACAAATTACAATAAGTTTAATAAAATTTGAAATTTTATTAAACTTATTCTTTATCTAACAAAAATAAAGTGCAGCATGAACTGCACCCTATTATTTTATTATTCTTAAGCTTATATTACTGTAATAACTGTAATACGCCTTGTGGCTGTTGGTTAGCCTGAGCAAGCATTGCTTGAGCAGCTTGAGAAAGGATGTTGTTCTTAGTGTATTCCATCATTTCTTTAGCCATATCAACGTCTCTTATACGAGATTCAGCAGCTGTCAAGTTTTCGTTTGTAACACCTAAGTTGTTAACTGTGTGTTCTAATCTGTTCTGTAAAGCTCCAAGATCAGCTCTTGTGCCTGATACTGTGTTGATTGCATCGTCGATTAATGCGATTGCTGCATTTGCATCATCTTGAGTTTCAACACTGATATCTTTTACACTTAATCCTGTTGAGCTCATATCTCCCACTGTCAAAGATACTTGTTGATCATCTGTACCGTTAGCTCCAATTTGGAACTTTACTCCGCCAATTGTAGCACCAGAACCATCAGTAGTACCTGATAATGTTCTTCCATCAACTTTTACTGTTGGTACAGTTGTACTATTTGAAGCTACTGTTAATACTCCAGCATTATTAGAAATATTACTTGTTAAAGCTGCTATATTGTCGCCTAATTCAGTTGCAGTTTTATAATCTACCCCATCATAAAGATTTATACTTTCATAACCTGCCTTTGCTGCATTCAACCCAGCTTCTATAGACTCTTCGTCAGTCTTAGTACTATCATAGAAATATACTTTCTTACCGTCTATTTCCATTGTAGTTCCAGCTTTGAAAGTTGCCTCAGTAAGGTCAACTTCCATGCTAGCATTAGTAGCCGCTGATGTAGCTGTTGTACTTTCTGCTACTGCTGATGCACCACCTGTTATCTCAGTACTTACCATACCATGTTGAGCTCCTGTATTAAGACCAACTGTCTTGTCTGTAATAGTAACTTTACCAGCAGCATCAACTTCTACATCAAACAGAGAAGCAAAGTCCTCGTCAGCAAGAAGATCTGTTGCGATATTATTACCGATTGTAGCTGCATTATTACCACTTGTTACACCAACTGTAATTGTCTTCTCAGTACCAGTTGCATCATTATATTTTATTATTGCTGAACCATCTGCATCTGCAGCTGCAGCAGCTGTTAACTCCCACACTTCTCCTGTAGCTGCTATTGCTTCTGATGAAACTCCTTCAATACCTTCAGTACCTGCTAAACTACCGTCCAACAAATTGATTTTATTGAAATGTGTAGACGAAGCTATTCTGTCTATTTCTGATTTTAGTGCTGTTACTTCCTTATTCAAGTTTTCACGGTCAACGTCGTTTTGGTATGTACCGTTAGAAGATTGAACTGCTATTTCTCTCATTCTTTGAAGAATTGAGTGAGTTTCATTTAATCCACCTTCAGCAGTTTGAATTAAAGAAATACCATCGTTAGCATTTTGTTCTGCTTGTTCAAGACCGTTGATCTGGCCTCTCATTTTTTCAGATATAGCAAGTCCTGCAGCATCATCACCTGCTCTGTTGATTCTGTAGCCTGATGATAATTTTTCTAAGTTTTTACCAGTTGCTGTGTTGTTTGCTCCTAATTGTCTTAAAGAGTTCATTGCGTTTAGATTGTGTTGAATTCTCATTTAATTACCTCCATGTAATTTTATTCGGGATCCTTCCCTAAATTTTTTTGTATTGCTTTTTGTATTTTTAAACCGGCCGGTTTTAAAAATCTTTTTAACTCTTACAAAACATATATCGAACCATTTCCAATTAAGTTTAGTGTTTTTAATGAATTTTTTTAAAAATTTTCCAAGCCCCCGATGGGGACGACCCCATGGGGACGGTCCTTTTTGGACTTTTTGGTATTTTTAGCAAATAAATAATGAAATAAATATGCCATTATGATATAATAAACCAAAATATGACAATTGAGAGCTGGCGTTTATAGTCTTGGAAATACAATACTTCGAAAATATTAAATTATAAATTGAATTTTGAGGTGATAAAATGGCAAGACAAGCTCGAATTAAAAGTAATTCTGGAATATATCACGTAATGATTAGAGGCATTAATAAAGAAAAGATATTCATAAATGAACTATATAAAATAAAATTATTGGATATTATCAAGGAAATTAAAAAAGAAATAGATTTTTCTATAATTGCTTATTGTATAATGGACAACCATCTTCATTTATTAATAAGAGATAATGAAGACAGTCTGGCAATTATAATGAAAAAACTAAATGTTAAATATGCCATGTTTTACAACAGAGTACAGAAAAGATATGGATATGTTTTTCAAAACAGGTTTAGAAGTGAAGCTGTGGAAAATGAAAAATATTTATTAGGTGCTTTAAGGTATATTCACAATAACCCAGTGAAAGCGAACATAACTAAGAATTTATCGGAATATGAATGAATATGAATGGAGCAGTTTTAATGATTACATTAATGAAAACACCGAAATTCTGTGTGACAAATACATAAATATAATTTTAAATTATTTTAAAGATAAAAACGAATTTATTAAGTTTCATAGTTTATACGATAAAAATTTATATATTGATACAATTGAAGAGGAACAGGAAAATATTCAAAATATTGTTCAAACTACAATTGAGCAGTATACTATTGAAAAAGGAATTACCGATTATAAAGAGTTTACTCAAATTCAAAAAGAGGAACTTGCACGCATGTTAATCAATTTAAATATGATTACAATTAATAAAGTTGCTGAGTTATGTAATTTATCACTTAATAAGGTAAAAGAGCTAGGCAAAGACCTCAAAAATTAAAAATATTCTCAGCATGTCAGCATGGAGACGGACCTTTTTGAGACTTTTTGGTGTTTTCAGCAAATTTGTAACGAAACGGTCTATCTCCATCTAGGTTATTTCTTAAGCCTAAGTATATAATTTCAAAGTCCATCTCTAAAATATTAATTTATTTGATAATATGACGATATAGTTTACAAGGAGGAGTTCATTATGATAAATAAAATTAATTCAGGTAACCCATCATTATCTACTAACAAAACTACACTAGAAAATAATAATACAAAAGGCATAAAAAACTCTGACACAGAAAAAACAAATAAAAAATATGATAGTATAGAAATAAACAGGCTTATTTTGGATAACGAAAAAAGAATAAATGAATTTAAAGAACAAATTAAAAAAATGATTGCAAAACAAGGTGAAAAATCAAACCTCACATTGTTTGGACAAAAATTAAACGTAACAGTTGAAGATTCGAAAGAAGCAGCCGAGCAGATTGCTGAAGGCGGTGAATACTCAGTTGATGCAGTCGCCACCAGAATTATAGATATGGCAAAAGCACTGTCCGGAGACGACAAATCAAAAATTCCTTTGCTAAAGGATGCAGTAAAACAAGGATTTGAAGCAGCAGGGTTGGAGTTTAATGATGGTGCTGGGCTTCCTGAAATATGCAATGAAACGTATGATGAAATTATGAATCGCTTTGATTATTGGCAAAAAGAATAAAACTAGATATACCCCCATAAAAACCCTGAACCATCATTATATGATTCAGGGTTTTTAACTACTAAAAAATACACATAACTATTTATGCTATCTAAACTTCTTCGGTCTCAAAAAGAACTGTCCCAGATGTTAAACCATCAGCTAGTTTTATTTTCTCAACAAGCTCCTTCATAATCTGAGCCTGACTTGACAGTTCCTCGCTTGCTGCTGCACTTTCTTGTGCTGTTGCGGAATTTGTCTGTACTATAGATGAAATTTGTTCTACACCTAATAAAACCTGACCGACTGCTTCTGCCTGCTGACTAGACGCCTCAGTTATTTCCTTTATCATATCTTCAACAACTTTTGATTTTTCGACAGCCATACTCAAAGCTTCATTTGTTTTAGCTGCAACTTTAGTTCCCTTTTCAACTGCTATTAATGAATTTTCTATCAGCTCTTCGGTATTTTTTGCAGCTTCTGCACTTTTTAGTGCAAGATTCTTTACTTCATTTGCAACAACTGCAAATCCGTTTCCTGCAACACCTGCCCTTGCTGCTTCAACAGAAGCATTTAGAGCAAGAATGTTGGTTTGAAATGCAATGTTATCGATAACCTTTATAATTTTTTCGATTTCCTTGGAAGTCTTATTGATTTCAGACATTGCATCATTCATTTCCTTTACATAATTGCTGCTATTTTCAACCTGGAATACTGAATCAAGCGAAGCCTGTCTTGCTTTTCCAGCATTTAGAGCATTATTGTTTATTTGTTCAGTGATTTCACTTATTGTTGCAGAAAGTTCCTGTACTGAGCTTGCCTGTTCTGTCGCTCCCTGCGACAGCGCCTGAGCTCCTCCCGCAAGCTGCTCAGAACCGCATGCAACCTGTTCTGCACTTTCATCCACTTGTTTTATCATGTGATTTAAGTAGCTGTTAATCTGCTTCATCGAAATAACTATGGAGTTGAAATCTCCGTTGTATTCACTCTCAATCTTGTTTGAAAAATTCCCGTCAGCAATTGCGCCAAGCTGAAATGAAATATCATTTATTATTACATTAAGTCCTTTCACTGTTGAACTAAGGGATTTTATTAGCTTACCAATTTCATCATCTCTTGTAGTCCTAGGAATTTCTGTATGCAAATCTCCTTTGGCAAGATTATTAAGCCTTTCAGCACAGAAAACTATAGGGCTAGCAATATTGTCAGATATATTTTTCCCTATTATATATGATAGAAAAAGTGCCAAGACGGAAACCACCAATGTAATGAGCAAATTTAAATTTGTAGAGCCTGTATATTCCAATCGAGGAGCGCTTATAAATAATCCCCATCCATCACTTTCATTAATACAAGAATAGGCAATCAGATTTTTTTGTCCATCCTGTTCGTAGTTTCCAAAATCAAGTTCCATGCTCATCATCTTTTGCTCTACTTCTGCTAATTGTTTATTGACGCCACCTTCTTCATAGGACTTTATGATGTTTTCAGACTCAATGACTTTTTCATAAACAGGATGTGCAATTGTATATCCATCCTTGTCAAGTATATAGGCAAAACCACCTTCACCGACTTTAACAGACGAAACCACGTCTGACAGCGCCTTGCCATCCAGCACTATAACTGCTGCACCTACTATCTTTGAGCCGTATACTCCGTCTTCCCACAGAGGTGCTGAAACAGTAAATGTAACTTCATCAAATTTATCATTCATTTTAGGTTCTGTTACAACTGTACTGCCTGACATGGATGAAATGAAATAATCGGTATTTCCTATCATATATACTTCCTTTGTAATTGGAGACTCTCCTTTTCCTTCTGCATTAGTTGTGTATGCATCAAGGAGAGTATATGCATTTGTTATTTGCGTTAGTATTTTTGCTTTTTGCTGATTGTTTACAGTCATATCCGAAAGCTGCTGATTAAGCCCTATGTTGTCAGCCACCGCCCTGTATATATCAAGTTCGTTTTCAATTGATTCTGATGAAACTTGTGCAATGTTATTCATTGTACGTTCAAGAATATCAAATGTAATTCTGTAACTTTGATAAGCAGAAATTCCCCCTAATATTAACACTACGACTAGGATTAAAGAAATAAAACTTAAGAATATTTTTGATTTAATACTGTTTTTGTTTGTGATAAAAAATGCCGAATCTTTTGATTTTTTTCTGATGAAACTGATGCTTTTCATCTGCTTATTATTGCTGTTGGTTGTCTCAATGTTACTCATGTCTTTTTTGATGTTATTATTTTTCATAATAATCCTTTTCCTTTGCCATTAATAGTTTAGTTATTTTTTTAACAATATCCCCCACATTTACATCTTTTTATTATATCGGCATTTTTTTCAAAAATTTAACATTATATTAAAAAAATTCTGAAAATTCTGGGGACGGTCCTTTTTGGGACTTTTTGCCAAAATATCACGGACACACTTACAATGATTCAATGTGTGCTTTTATTTATAAAAAAACCTGAACCATTTATGATTCAGGTTTTTTTAATATTAAAGAATATACAAAATTATTTTATGCCCTAGAGATTTTTTAATTTTAATCTCAGTCTC
>NZ_JAWQJF010000102.1:0-9020 GCF_033447055.1 Sedimentibacter sp. | reverse complement strand
GATTGTAACACAAAATTTATTAAAAATCAAACAAAATTATTTAAAAACGATTATTTTTTACACCATTTTATAATATTATGATATAATATAGAACAATATTTAATAATAATACAGTTTTTATATTTCTTATAAAAGGAGTGTTTAATATCGAAACATTACACGAATTAAATATTATTTCTATAACATTCAGAGTAATGCTATCTTTGGTATTTGGAGGTATAATCGGATTAGAAAGAAGCAGGAAAAACAGACCAGCTGGATTTAGAACATACATGATTGTGTGTTTGAGTTCTACATTAGTCATGATGACTAACCAGTATATTAATATTAATTTTTCCGGAAGCGATCCTGCCAGGCTTGGTGCCCAGGTAATAAGCGGAATTGGTTTTCTTGGTGCGGGTACAATTATAGTTACTAGCAGAAGCCAGGTAAAAGGTCTGACTACAGCAGCCGGTTTATGGGCTTCTGCTTGCCTTGGATTAGCCATAGGCATTGGCTTTTATAGCGGCGCAATAATTGTATCAATAGTAATATTTATTATTATTACATTATTCAAAAAACTGGATAACTGTCTTACATCCACAAACAAAACAATTACTGTCTACACTTCTTTCTCATCTATCGAATATTTTGATAAATTTATTTTTTATTGCAATAAATTAAATTACAAAATTCTTGATATTGAAATTACAAAAGATAATTCTTTAAAAGAAACTGCTGTTATTGCAATAATTCAATTAGAATCTAATAAAAGAATAGCCCATGTGGAAACACTTCAACTACTAAGTTTATCTGAAGGATTAATTCACATAGAAGAACTATAACTAATAAAAAATATATTTTTTATATTTTCTTGTCTATTTTTATTAATCATTACATTTTTTCTATTTCTTCCAATAAAGTTTTAACAATATCTTCTTCTTTTACTTTTTTTATTATTTTGCCTTTTTTAAACAAAAGAGCTTCACCGATTCCTCCAGCAATACCAATATCTGATTGTCTCGCTTCACCAGGCCCGTTTACAGCACAGCCCATGATTGCAACAGTAATTGGTTTATCAACACTCTTTAATCCTTCTTGTACTTTTTTTACGAGTTCAATAAGATTTATTTTAGTTCTTCCACATGTTGGACACGTAATATAATTAATACCAAAATTTCTCAATCCGAGACTTTTTAAAATTTCTCTTGCTGTTTTAACCTCTTCTGTTGGATCATCTGTTAAAGATATTCTTAGAGTATCACCAATGCCGTCTGCTAAAAGACTGCCAACTCCAATTGCAGAACGTATGCTTCCTTCAAAAAATGTTCCTGCATGTGTAATTCCTAAATGAAGGGGATAATCAACTTTTTTTGCCATACTTTTGTATGCATCTATTGTCATTTTAATATCAGTACCCTTCATAGAAATAACAATATTGTGATAATCCAAATCCTCCAATATTTTTACATGTTCGAGAGCAGATTCAACCATTCCTTCTGAAGTTGGTACATCGTTATATTTTTTTAATATTTCTTTATGTATACTTCCTGTATTTACACCTATTCTTATTGGAATGTTTCTAGGTTTCGCCATTTCTACTATTTTTTGTACTCTATCCACACTTCCGATATTGCCAGGATTTATTCTCAGCTTGTCTACACCGCTTTCTATACTTTTTAATGCAAGTCTGTAGTCAAAATGTATATCTGCAACTATAGGTATATGTATTTGCTTTTTTATTTCCTTTATGGCTTCTGCATCTTCGTTATCAGCAACAGCAACCCTTACTATTTCACATCCTGCTTCTTCTAATTCTAATATTTGACTTACAGTAGACTTAACATCCTTTGTAAATGTATTTGTCATTGACTGAACAGAAATTTTTGCTCCTCCGCCAATTTGAATATCACCACACATGACTTTTTTACTTTGTCTTCTTATTATTGTATCCATAAAACCTCCTAAAACAATAAAGAGCAATTGATTATGCGCTATACACTTTTCTTCTTCAACTGCTCATTATTGCTAATCGCTTATCATTATTCATCTATTGTTTACAATCTAAATAATCTTAAAATATCATTATAAGTTATAAATAACATAAAACCAATTAACACAACAAATCCAACAAAATGTATGTAACCTTCTTTTTCTGCCGGAATTGACTTCCCTCTTACACCTTCAATTAATAAAAATACAAGTTTGCTACCATCTAAAGCAGGTATTGGTAATAAATTCATAAATCCCAAGTTAATGCTTATAAAAGCAGCTAAGTTTAAAAGTGAAAGAATTCCACTTTCTGCAGCATCTCCAACCATAGATATAACCATTATCGGACCGCCTAATGCATCGCTTCCAAGTTTTCCTGTAACTAACTGACTTATTGTTTTAAACATCAGTTCAATATAATATACAGTTTTGTAAGCTGATGAAGCTATTGCTGAAACAAAAGATTTTTCCAGTTGAGTATCAAATTTAACAGTAATCTGTGTTTGAGGAACAATATTGAAATCAAAAATTTGTCCTTCTCTGTCAACAGTAACTTTTACATTATTATTCTCTGCTGAATATTCTATTTCATGGATTATTTCCTCCCATGTACTCACAGAAACATCATTAATTTTTACAATTTTGTCTCCATCTTTTATACCTGCTGTATATGCGGGAGAAGACATATCAGATGGTGAAACAATTGTAGTTGTTTTTCCATCAACCAAATTAGAAGTTACTCCTATAAGTTTTCTGTAATTGTTATTAATCTTTGCTTCTTTTATTTGATCATCTCTTTTATATGTAACTGTATAAAATGAATTGTTCTGATTTGTTATTTCATAAAAAATATCTTCCCAAATGTACGCTTTCTGATCATTAACAGAGATTATTTCATCTCCGGTTCTTAAGCCTGCAAAATACTCATTAGAATTTTCATCCACATAATCAACTGTATTGCCATAAACTCCAAAAGAAAAAGCTATGATTATGAATAGAGCTAGTGCTAAAACAAAGTTCATAAAAGGACCTGCAGCTATTACTTTAAATCTTTGCCAAACAGTCTTTGTAGCAAAACTGGTTGGTGTTTTTACATCTTCTTCTTCACCTTCCATTTGTACAAAACCACCGATTGGTATTGCCCTAATAGAATAAACAGTTCCACCTTTTTCTTTTTTAAATAAGGTAGGACCCATTCCTATGGCAAATTCGTATACCCTAATACCTACACTTATTGCAGCTTTGTAATGACCATACTCATGTACAAGCACTATAGCTGAAAAAACGAGTATTGATGCTATTATTGTCAACAATATATTCCCTCCATACTATAAGAAATACTGAACAAAGTAAAAAACGACAGGAGCTACAAAAAGTACACTGTCAAATCTATCTAATATACCCCCATGCCCTGGCAATAGATAACCAAAATCCTTTATTCCATATTCTCTCTTGATTTTTGATGCTGTCAAATCACCTGCCATTGAAAATACAGATGCACTTACACTAAATATTATAATGTAAAAATATTTATTTATGCTTAAATAATTGAAAAATATCAAGGACAAAAACGTACAGCCAATTATTCCGCCAATTGCCCCTTCAATAGTCTTATTTGGACTCACTTCAGGATACAATTTATGTCTGCCTAAGAGCTTTCCTGTAAAGTAAGCAAAAGTATCTGAACCAAATGCTATAATGTAAACCAACCACACATATGGAGAACTATTCATAAGCATCATATGGTACATAAAAAAAACAGCATATGTTCCAATGAAAATTATTTCAGAAACTTTCTTTATATCAGTTTTTTTATTAAATACAAACACTAAAAAATTTATGGATATGTATAAGAATAAGAACAAATCAAAAAAGTGCTGATATTTAGTTGCTTTCTCTACAAATAAAGCAATTGCAAACATGTAATTGACAATAGCCCCATAATCAAAACCATCATTAAAAAATACTTTTGAAAGCTCATAAATTGCTATACACGTAATTCCAAAATATACGAAATCATATATTGTGCCTCCAAAATATGTAACAGCAGCAATAAAAGCTCCCCCTGCAACTCCAGTTAACACTCTTTGTCTCATAACAACACCACCCTAATTACCGAATCTCCTCTTTCTGTTTTGATAACTTTGTATAGCTTTCAATAATTCTTCTCGTTTGAAATCAGGCCACATTACTTCAGTAAAATAGAATTCCGTATATGCAAGCTGGTATAAAAGAAAATTACTTAAACGCATTTCTCCGCTTGTTCGAATTAACAAATCAGGATCTGGCATATCATGCGTAAATAAGTATTTCTTGAAACTTTCCTCATTTATTTCATCTATATCAATTTCTTTATTTTCATAATCATTAATAATATTCTTTATAGCTTTAATTATTTCATTTCTTGAACCATAGCTTAATGCTATGTTCAAATGAAGTGCTTTGTTATTTTTAGTAATTTCGATAGACCGCTTAACTTCTTGTTTTGTTTTTTCGGGCAGATCTTCTATATTACCCATTAATGTTATTTTAACATCATTTTTATGTAAGTAATTCAGTTCCTTAACAACAAACTCAACTAATAAATTCATTAAATAATCAATTTCGTTTTTATCCCTTGACCAATTTTCAGTTGAAAATGCAAAAATTGATAAATATTTTATACCTAAATCTACAGAGCTTCTCACCATATCAGTTACTCTCAGGGCTCCTTCTCTGTGCCCCAATTTTGTCGGCAATTTTTTTTGTTTTGCCCATCTCCTGTTTCCATCCATTATAACTGCAAGATGTTCAGGAATAATACCATTTCGCACCTGTTCCTCTAAGTTCATTTTAATCCTCACAATTTCCAAATATACACTAAACAGGCTTATGAAAATTCACAAGCCTGTACCTCACTAATAATATGAAACATACAATGTCACATAATTATCATTGCTATATTCCCTTATCACGTATGGCTTATGCAAGTCATTAAATCTCTTGTTTGAGCCAATTATCTTTTTTATGTTAATTATTTTATTGCTGTCTTCTTCTATAACTTTCAAAGCATTAATTAATGGATAACCAATTAAATTATACATTACTATACCTCTAATATTTCTTTTTCCTTATCCTTATAGATGTCATCAACATACTTAACGTATTTATCAGTCAACTTTTGCATATCTTCTTCTGCTTTTTTATGGTCATCCTTTGTTATTTCGCTTGATTTCTCAAGTCTTTTTAAATCTTCATTCGAATCTCTTCTAATATTGCGTATTGCAATTTTAGTATTTTCAGTTTCCTTTTTAACAACCTTAAGAAGTTCTTTTCTTCTCTCTTCAGTAAGCACAGGAATAACAAGTCTTATGAGCTTTCCATCATTAGATGGGTTAATACCTAATTCAGAAGCCATTATTGCTTTTTCAATTTCTTTTAATGTGCTTGAATCCCAAGGTTGTATAATGATTGCTCTTGGTTCTGGTACAGATATATTTGCAATTTGATTCAGGGGCGTCATGGTACCATAATAACTGACTTGAATTTTGTCAACAAGCTTAGGATTCGCTTTGCCTGCTCTTATAGCAGCAAGGTCTTCCCTGAGGAAATCTATTGATTTTCTCATTGTTTCTTCTGATTTTGCAACTATTTCTTTATACATATCATGCCTCCTTAATTATTGTTCCTATATTGTCTCCCATTACTATTCTTTCAATACTTTCCGGGTTCTCAATTCCAAAAACCAATATAGGAATTTTATTATCCATACACAATGATGTTGCTGTTGAGTCCATAATTTTTAAACCTTTATTGAGAACATCAATGTATTTAAGCTCATCATATTTAATTGAATCCGGATTCTTATTAGGGTCATCGCTGTAGACACCATCTACTCCATTTTTAGCCAAAAGTATTATTTCTGCATTAATTTCTGCCGCTCTTAATGCTGCTGTAGTGTCAGTTGAAAAATATGGATTCCCGGAACCGCCAGAAAAGATAACAACTCTTCCTTTTTCCAAATGTCTTACTGCTCTTCTTCTGATGTATGGTTCAGCAATTTGTCTCATTTCAATTGCAGTTTGAACCCTTGTTTCAACACCTATTTTTTCTAAAGCGTCCTGCAGCGCCAAACTGTTTATTATAGTTCCAAGCATTCCCATATAATCAGATGTAGTTCTGTCCATATCTGTTGCACTTGCACCCCGCCAGAAATTTCCTCCACCAACAACAATAGCAACTTCAACTCCCATTTCAACAACATTCTTGATAACATTAGAAATTTTAGTTACAATTTCTCCGTTTATACCATGACCTGCATTGCCCGACAATGCTTCTCCGCTAATTTTTAATATTATTCTTTTATATTTACAACCCACTTTTATCCTCCCAAGAATATTTTTATTAATGGAGAACTAATTAAAGTTCTCCATTGTATGATTCGATATCTCGCTTAGGATTATAGACCCATTTGTTTTGCTACTTCATCAGCAAAATTTTCTGATTTCTTTTCAATTCCTTCGCCTACTTCAAATCTTTGTACTCCGGAAATTTTAATGTCTTTGCCAATTTTAGCTGCTGTGTTAGCTATTACCTTTTTAACTGTTAAATCAGCATCCTTAACAAAAGCTTGCTCTAACAGACAAACTTCTTTAAGTTCCTTTTGAAGTCTTCCTTCAACCATTTTCTCAACTATATTTTGTGGTTTACCTTCATTCAATGCCTGTGCAATAAGAACTTCTCTTTCATGAGCAATAAATTCTTGATCAACATCATCTGTAGATATGTATTTTGGGTTCATAGCTGCAACTTGCATTGCAATATCTTTTCCAAGAACTTCAAGAGCTTCTTTTTCTCCTTCAGATTCAAGAGCTACGATAACTGATATTTTTCCACCACCGTGAATATATCCAACAACTACACCACTATTAACTTTTTCTTCTGCAAATCTTCTTATTGACATATTTTCGCCTATTTTAGCAATTTTGTCTGTCAATACTTCTTGAACAGTTTTTCCATTCAATTCAGCAACTTTTAAAGCTTCTAAATCAGATGGATTTTTTTCAACTACAGTTTTAGCTACATCTGACACAAAAGCTTTGAATTCTGGGTTTTTAGCAACAAAATCTGTTTCTGAATTCACTTCTACAACAACGCCTGTTTTTTCATCTTCGGAAATCACAGCTGTTGTAAGACCTTCAGCAGCAATTCTATCCGCTTTTTTAGCTGCCTGTGAAAGACCTTTTTCTCTTAAAAAGTCTATTGCTTTTTCCATATCTCCATCAGTTTCTTTTAATGCTTTTTTGCAATCCATCATTCCTGCATTTGTTTTTTCTCTTAGTTCTTTTACCATTGATGCCGTAATTTCCATTTAAATACCTCCAAAATTTAAAAAAGCAAGGTGTAAGGAAAAAATTCCTAACCCCTTACTTTTGTTTTTTATTTTATTTTTTTATATTATTATTCTAATATCTCTTCTTCAACTTTTTCTATTTCTTCATCAGATACTTCATCCACTATTTCTTCTTCCATCTGAACGCCTTGTCTTCCTTCTAGGATGGCATCAGCAATTGTAGCTGTCAAAAGTTTAACTGCTCTTATAGCATCATCATTACCAGGGATTACATAATCTATTTCATCAGGATCACAGTTAGTATCAACAATAGCAACTACTGGAATTCCTAATATTTTAGCTTCTTGAACAGCTATTCTTTCTTTTCTAGGGTCAACGATAAACAATGCTCCAGGAAGTTTTTCCATATTTTTAATTCCGCCTAGGAATTTTTCAAGTTTTTCAGCTTCACCCTTTAATTTAATAACTTCTTTCTTTGTTAAAAGAGCAAATGTTCCATCCTCTTCCATTTTCTTTAATTCATTTAATCTGTCAATTCTTTTTCTGATTGTTTGATAGTTTGTAAGCATACCACCAAGCCATCTTTGGCTTACAAAGTGCATTCCGCATCTAGCAGCTTCAGATTTTGTAGATTCTTGAGCTTGTTTTTTTGTACCAACAAATAATACTTCTTCTCCACTTGCTACAACTTCCTTAATGAATTTGTAAGCTTCGTCTACTTTATCGCTTGTTTTCTGCAAGTCGATAATATAGATTCCATTTCTTTCTGTAAAAATATACTCTGCCATTTTAGGATTCCATCTTCTAGTCTGATGACCAAAATGAACTCCTGCTTCCAATAATTTTTTCATGCTAACAATAGCCATATTTTTGTTCCTCCTTTTGTTTTACCTCCGGAATTATCATTTTACGCTAAAGACCTCTCGGCACAACTCCAACGTAATCAAATTCTGTGCGTAATTATGTTTTAGTATATCATAGTGTTTTTTATTTGGCAACACATAATTGCAAATTTATTGCATATTTTTATCATTATTCCTTACTAATACAGTTTTTATTAATGCACGTAGGCTTATTATCCTTCAAAACCATCATTTCTCCGCATTTTGGACATTTTTCTTTTGTTGGTTCTAACCAAGAAATGAATTTGCATTCAGGATAATTTGTACAACCGAAAAATTTTCGTCCTGCTTTTGTAAACTTAACTGCAATTTTTCCTCCACATTGAGGACAATTAACATCAATAGTTTTCACTATAGGTTTTGTATTTTTACAGGTTGGGTAATTTGAACATGCTAAAAATTCTCCATATCTACCTTTTCTTTTTAACATTTTAGAGCCGCAAATTTCACAAACTTCGTTAGTTTCTTCAGCAGCTTCCTTGCCATTTAAAGGTTTTGTGTTTTTACATTCAGGATAATTTGGACATGCCAGAAATTTTCCGTATCTTCCCTTTTTTACAACCATAAATGATCCGCAATTTTCACATTTGACGTCGCTCACTTCATCCTTAATTTCAATTTCTTCCATTTCTTTTTCAGCAACATCCAGGTCAATCTTAAAACCCTTATAAAAATCTTTTATTACTTCATGCCATTCAATTTTTCCTGAAGCTATTCCATCCAAATTATTTTCCATTTCAGCAGTAAACTTTTCATTTACAATGTTTGCAAAATATTTCTCCATCATTTCAGTAACAAGAAAACCCATATCAGTT
>NZ_JAWQJF010000101.1:0-6218 GCF_033447055.1 Sedimentibacter sp. | reverse complement strand
TCATCTTTTTGCAATGCAGGTTTTGATTTAACCGGAAACAGTATGATAAATTATGTCAACAGCCCAATTATTACAATTGCAGTATGTGGGCTTGTGGTGGTTGGTGGTCTTGGATTCTATGTATTTTGGGATATTTATGAAAGCAAGAATTTTCATATGCTTACATTACATTCTAAACTTGTTATAATTATTACAGCGATATTGTTGATTTTTGGAAGTGCAATAATTTTTGTACTTGAATATAATAATCCGGGAACAATGGGAAACTTAAGTATATCGGGAAAAATACAGGCATCTGTTTTCCAGGCAGTAAACCCAAGAACTGCTGGATTTAATTCCATACCTTTGGAAAATACAAGAATGTCAACAGCTGTATTTACATTGTTTTTAATGTTTATAGGAGGCTCTCCTGCATCTACAGCCGGGGGTATAAAAACAACAACTTTTGGAGTGCTGATTGTATCATTTTATAATTTGGTCAGAGGTAAAAGAGACTTCGAAGTTTTTGAAAGAAGAATAATGCCTGAAACGACATTGAGAGCGGCGTGTATTTTAATGGTATCTCTTATGCTTGTAATTTTTGTTTCTTTTATTTTGGCAATAACAGAAGAAAGTACAGGCTATGATTTTCTTGATATAATATATGAAACTGTTTCTGCATTTGCTACAGTTGGTTTGTCGAAGGGTTTAACTCCGCTTTTAAGCAATTTCGGCAAACTAATTTTGTCGTTGGTAATGCTTATTGGAAGAGTTGGTCCTGTTACAGTTGCATATGCATTTTTAAAACAAAATAAAAACATTGGTAATTATACTTATCCTGAAGGGAAAGTAATTATAGGATAAAGGGTGAAGGAGTAAAAATGAAACAAATAATAGTAATAGGGTGTGGAAGGTTTGGATCTTCAGTGGCAAAAACTCTTACAAAACTCGGACATGACGTTATGGTAGTTGATCAAAACACGGATATAATTAAGGATATTTCAGAATATGTTGCACATGCTGTTCAAATGGATGCATTAGATGAACCATCTTTTAGAACTATAGGAATAAGAAATTTTGATGTTGCTGTTGTGGCTATTGGCTCAGATCTGGAGGCTTCAATAATGTCAACACTTATAGCAAAAGAAGCCGGAGTTCCTATAGTTATGGCTAAAGCAATGAGTGAAATACATGGAAAGTTATTGACTAAAGTAGGGGCAGACAAAATAATTTATCCAGAGAGAGACATGGGCATGCGTGTAGCTTTCGGACTTGTAGCTCCTAATATATTGGATGTAATTGAATTTTCAACAGATTATAGTATTATTGAAACTGTAGCTCTTGAAGAATGGCAACGCAAGTCTCTTAAAGATTTGAATCTTTCTGGAATGACCGTAATCGCAATTAAAACAGGAGAACATATTAATATAGTGCCTTCATCTGATGCAATAATTAAAAAAGATGATGTATTAGTAATATTAGGAAGAAACGATAATTTAAAGAAAATAAATGAAAACTATAATCACAGATAATAAGTATTTAAAACTTCTTATGTACTTGAAAATTTAATGAAATGTAGGTTGTTATGGATATTATAAAAAGCAAGGACAACAGCAAAATTAAATATGTGCGTTCGCTTAACTCTAGAAAGAGTCGTGACGATGAAAATTCTTTTATTGTGGAAGGAATTAAATTTGTAAATGAAGCAATAAAAGAAAAAGCCGACATTAAATTTATATTGATAAGTGAAAGTGTTTTTAACAAATCAGAAATTAATTTGTTGTTGGACTGCATAAATAGAAGTAAAATTGAAATGATTGTTTGCGACGACAATATTTTTAACAACATCGCTGATACCATCAATGCACAGGGAGCACTGGCGGTAATAAATAAGGTAAATTATTCAAGGGAAGAAATATTAAGCAAGTACAAATTTGTGATTATGTGTGACCGTATTCAGGATCCGGGCAACCT
Organism: Sedimentibacter sp.; assembly: GCF_033447055.1. Lineage (GTDB taxonomy): Bacteria > Bacillota > Clostridia > Tissierellales > Sedimentibacteraceae > Sedimentibacter. The sequence goes on along the minus strand of NZ_JAWQJF010000101.1, from coordinate 4,265 downwards.
TGGAACTATAATCAGAACAGCTGATGCGTTTGGACCAGCTGCTGTTATTTTAAACAAAGGCTGTGTTGATGAATATAACCCGAAAGTTGTAAGGGCTTCTGCAGGTGCAATATTCAGAGTTCCTTTTATTCATGCCAATTCTGATGCGGAAATTTTGCAGCATTTGAAAGAAATTGGTTTTAACATAATTTCAACAGTGGTTGATTCAAATAATTCGTTTGAAAACATTCAAAAATCAGAAAGAATTTGTGTTGTAATAGGAAATGAGGGACAAGGTGTTTCCCAGGAAATAATAAATGATTCTCATATGAGCATAACGATAAAAATGTCCGGCAGAGCGGAGTCACTGAATGCTTCAATAGCGGCAGGAATAAGTATTTATGAAATCAGAAAAAAACTGTTGTAATATTTTTTTAATCTGATATAATTAAAAATGTTAATTTAATATTAGGCTATGAAAAAGATATTAGGTGTAAGGGTATGTTTTAAAGAGAAAAATCATCGCGGCTGAAAGTGATTTTAAACATTTATACTGAACATTCACTTTGGAGCTTGTGAAATGAAACTAAGTAGTTTTGCACGGGAAAACCGTTATAAAAATGAGGCTTTTATACTATGAAGAAGTATGAATCTGCGGAGATATTTGTTTGTGTCATCCTGAGCGAAAGCGAAGGATCTCATAATTAAAATTCTTTACTGCATTCAGAATAACAAGAAGAAACTTCTTGTTGATAAATAAGTAACATCATAGTAATGAAAGCAAATTAGAGTGGTATCGCGGACTTCGCCTCTTATGGGGTGAGGTCTTTTTATATGAAAGGAGAATTCATGAAAGAGAAACTTTTGAAATTAAAAACAGAAGCTTTAAATCAATTAAAAGAATGCAATGATAATGCAGATATTGAAAGAGTCAGAGTTCAATATTTGGGTAAAAAAGGAGATTTGACTTTAATATTGAGGTCAATGGGTACTTTATCTGAAGAAGAAAGACCTGAAATGGGAAAACTGGCAAATGACGTAAGAGCAATAATAGAGGAAGAAATTAAGGAAATTAAGGAAAAAGCAACTCATCATGAGACAACAAAAAAGGTTAAATCTGAAACTTTAGATATAACAATGCCGGGAAGAGTTCCTAAAATTGGAAGAAGACATCCACTGATACAGGTAAAAGAAGAATTAGAGAGCGTATTTATGCGCATGGGATATGATGTAATAAGCGGTCCTGAAATTGAAACTGTAGCAAATAATTTTGATGATTTGAATGCACCTTATGACCATCCTTCGAGAGACAGATCGGATACTTTTTATATTGCAGATGATTTAATACTTAGAACTCATACTTCACCCATGGAAATTAGAGTTATGAAAGAAGGGAAACTTCCTATAAGAATGGTATCAACAGGAAGAACATTTCGTTTTGACGATGTGGATGATACACATTCACCAATGTTTCATCAAATGGAATGCCTTGTTGTAGACAAGGGAGTTACAATGGCTAATCTTAAAGATTCAATAGATCAATTTGTTAAAGAATTGTTTGGAAGTGAAATGAAAACACGTTTTAGACCACATAACTTTCCATTTACAGAACCGAGCGCAGAGGTTGATGTTTCCTGTCCGATATGCATGGGCAAAGGATGTCCATCATGCCATGGAACGGGTTGGAGCATGGAATTGTTGGGATGCGGAATGACACATCCAAATGTATTAAGAAATTGCGGAATAGACCCTGAAGTTTATTCAGGCTATGCATTTGGAATGGGAATTGACAGAGTTGCCATGGTTAAGTATGGCATTCCTAACATAAGGTTATTATTTGAAAATGATGTAAGATTCTTAAAACAATTCTAGGAGGTTGAAATGTTAGTACCTATTAAATGGATGAGCCAATATGTTGATATAAATACAGATGATAAAACATTGGCAGATAAGTTGACACTCACAGGGTCTCATATTGATGCTGTTATTGACTATAACAAAGAAGTAAAAAATGTAGTTACGGGTAAGATTCTTGAAATAATAAAACACCCAAATGCAGATAAATTGATTGTTACACAAATAGATATTAATCAAGCAGATGCTGTTCAAATAATTACAGGAGCAAAGAATGTTAATGTAGGAGACGTTGTTCCTGTATGTTTAGAAGGGGCTGTGCTTCCAAATGGACTTAAAATAAAGAAAACAAATTTTAGAGGACTTCCTTCATATGGAATGATGTGTTCTTATGAAGAGCTTGGTTTTGATGACAAGGTCATTCCTAAAGAAGCAAGGGATGGTATAGCAATTCTTCCTTCTGAAACTGAGTTGGGAAAAGATATCAAGGAAGTTTTACAATTAAACGGCAGCGCTCTTGAAGTAGAAGTAACATTCAACAGGCCGGATTGCTTGAATATCGTTGGTATGGCAAGAGAAACTGCAGCTACTTTGGGAACAAAATTCAAATTCCCTGAAATTGAAATCAAAAATGAACAAGGCGATATAAAAGATTACATGAATGCGGTAGAAATTGAAGATGAAGATTTATGCGGACGTTTCTACGCAAGGGTAATAAAAGATATAAAAATTGGGCCATCTCCTCTTTGGATGCAAAGAACATTGATGGATGCCGGAATGAGACCTATCAATAACATAGTTGACGTTACAAACTATGTTATGCTTGAGCTTGGTCAGCCTCTTCACGCGTACAATTTAGAAGCATTAAAGGGTAAAAAACTTGTAGCAAGAAAAGCAAAAAAAGATGAAACAATTATAACTATAGATCAAAATGAAAGAACGTTAAATGAAAGCATGCTTGTAATTGCAGATGAAGAAAAGCCTGCCTGCATTGCCGGTGTAATGGGTGGATATTATTCTGAAATCAATGATGAAACAAAAGTAATGGTTTTAGAAAGTGCAAACTTTAATCCTAAATCCATTAGAGAAACATCTAAAAAGCTTGGGATGCGTTCAGAAGCTTCTGCGAGAAATGAAAAACCGATGGGTTATATGATGGTTGAATTAGCAAGTAAAAGAGCTTGTCAATTAATAGAGATGATTGGTGCCGGAACAGTTGTTGGTGGACATTTAGAAGCTGGTAAAAATGAATATGTTCCTCCTATTGTAACTTTAAGACCATATCGCTCTGCGCATTTACTTGGAGTTGATATTCCTGTTGAAGATATGCTGGTTTCATTAAATTCACTTGAAATTGAAAGTACATATGATGGGGAGAAAATTAGCTGTAAAATACCATATTTCAGAACTGATATTGAACAGGAAGCTGATATTATTGAAGAAGTTGGAAGACTTTACGGTTTTGAAAACATCATTTCAAAACCTCTTACAGGCATGACAAGAGTGGGAAGAAAAACAGAAATGCGTATGCTTGAAGATCAGATAAAGTCGATTGCATGCGGTATGGGACTTTATGAAATTACTACATATTCATTTATTAGTCCAAAGTCTTATGACAATATATGTGTGCCTGAAGACAGTCATTTAAGAGACTATGTTAAAATTTTAAATCCATTAGGAGAGGATTTTAGTTCAATGAGAACTACTCTTATACCAAACATGATGGAAGTAATAGGCAGAAATTCCAACAGAGGCGTTGACGGTGCTAAATTATATGAAGTAGGAAGCATATTTATACCAAAAGGCCAGCCTGTTACTGAAGAGCCATTTGAAAAATTAAAACTTTGTATCGGCATGTATGGCAAGTATGATTTCTTTGACTTGAAAGGTATTATTGAAGGTATTTTATCAAGATTTGGCATAACTGTTCAACTTAAACCGGTAAAAGATAATACAACATTTCATCCAGGAAGAACAGCAGAGATGTTTGTTAACGATGAATGTATTGGAATTTACGGAGAAGCAAGCCATATGGTGACTGATAACTACGGACTTGACCAGAAGGTTTATATAGCTGAAATAGATGTTGAAAAAATTCTTAAAAATAAAAATACTAATTGGAAATATGAAGCGCTTCCAAAATATCCATCAATGGTGAGGGATATTGCCGTTAAGGTTAAGGACGAAGTTCTTGCGGGAGATATGGAACAGGTAATTAAAGATGTAAATCCGCATCTTATTGAAAGTGTTAAATTGTTTGATGTTTATAAAGGTGAGCATATTGAAGAAGGATACAAGAGCACTGCTTTTTCTGTTACTTACAGAAATAAGGAACGTACGCTAAAAGAAAAAGAAGTTGAAAATATTCACAATAAAATTCTTCAAATTCTGGAAAGTAAGTTTGGCGCAACACTTAGATAGATAACAAAAAC
>NZ_JAWQJF010000100.1:0-4040 GCF_033447055.1 Sedimentibacter sp. | reverse complement strand
TAATTAATATATGATGTAATTACGGAAGCAACAATAATAATAGCAGGGAATATATTTGTAATAACAAATGTCATCGTTAATCCCATTTCATCATAAATCTTAATCATTTCTTGAACATTTTCATTATTTAAGCCGTCAGGAATACTTGTAAGCATTTCCTTCATCATTATTATGCTTTCATTATACATATCCGATAACTGTTGTACAAAGTTTACTCCCATTATTGTATTTAAAAACAATATAAGTACAACAAAAGAAATCATATATGCTGCTGAGCCAAACAAAATAGTCTTGTTTGCATCCTCATCATTGCATATTCCATAAGCCAGCGCAATAGCCAACGGAGTATATAAGATTAAAAACATCATTCCTGTCTGCACTCCTAAAAGCATTGAAACTATTATATCAGAAGCTATCAAAGCAAGACTTGCATATTTCAAGCCCTTTCTTTTAGCCAATATAATTGCAGGTGTAGGATAAAAAAACATAATAATTGAAAAAAAAGATGATAAATATGCTAAAATAACAAGAATTCCTGTTATCATTGCAGATTCTGTTATACTTGATGTTTTGAAATTTCTGTTCATCATTACCTCTATGTAATTTTCATATCTAATCATAATATTTTACCCTAAAAACAATATAAAGTCAAAATTAATTTACATTTCCAATTTTCTATATAATGTTGCTATGCTTATCCCTAACTGACGAGCTGCCTCTTTTTTAGAATCAACCGTATCCCCCAGCTTTTGAATTTTATTATTAATAACAGATTTTTCATATGCTTTTGTTAAATCTGCAAGTTTTAAATTTTCTTTTTCGCTAAAATTACCAATTTTCTTTCTTATATTTTCATCCCCTACAACACTGTTTTCTTCAAAAATTACAGCATATTCAATTAAATTTCTAAGTTCCCTGATGTTTCCCGGAAATTTATATTTTAAAAGAAGAATTTCAGCTTTTGCCGTAAATCCTGTAAAATCTTTGTTATAAGCTTTTGCAAAACGATCTAAAAAATATCTTGCTAAAATTATTACATCATACCCTCTATCTTTAAGCGACGGAAGATAAATTGGAACAACATTCAACCTGTAGTACAAGTCATCTCTGAAAAAATTCTTTTCAACCATCAAGCTCAAATTTTTATGAGTGGCTGAAATAATTCTTGGATTTACTTTAATCGGAGTATTTCCTCCAACTCTTACTATTTCTTTTTCCTCAAGTGCTCTGTTTAGTTTTACCTGCATAAGGAGTGGAAGATCTCCAATTTCATCAAGAAAAAGAGTACCATCCTTGCAAATTTCAAATTTTCCAGGTTTTCCAGAACTGTTTGCTCCTGTAAAAGAACCTTTCTCGTAGCCAAAAAGTTCACTTTCAATTAAATTCTCAGGTATAGCACCGCAGTTAACAGCCATAAAAACATCATTTTTTCTGCTGCTTGCAGCATGAATAGCCCTGGCAAACACTTCTTTGCCGGTTCCTGTTTCTCCCATTATCAAGACAGAAGCATCCTTTTCTGCAACTTGTATAGCTTCTCTCCTTGCTTGAAGAATAGCTTCACTTTCACCTACTATTTCATCAAATGTTACAAGGTCTTTTTTCCTGTTTTCTTCAAGCACAGATTCTTTCATTTTGTTAAAGTCGAATAATACAAGTACAATTCCTTCTTGTTTTTCTTTTATAACAATGGGATTAGCATTAATCATAAACTCCGTTCCATTGAGTTTAACAGATCCCACTTCCCCGTTGAAATTTTGTAATATAAGATTGTTGTATACTTTCTCAGTCAACACTTCCCATATTGCCGGCACTTTATTTAGATTAATATTTAATTTCTCATTAATATAATTATTCGTAGTTATTATTTCCTTATTGTTGTTTATAACAATAATTCCTTCATTAAGTGAATTAATTAATGTTACAAGTTCCGTAGATCTGTATTCAAGTTTTTCGGTAACGTTTTTTTCGCTTATAATCGTTGAAATAATATCGCTCAACTGACTCTCGAAATTCATATAACTGTCTCTGTTGGCAAGCAAGTTTTGTTTCGCTACTTCATCATAAGCACACATGCCTAAAACGCCAATTATTTCATCGCTAAGTTTTATTGGAATGCAAAATTCAATAAGTTCCTTGCAATTTTCTAAATTTTCACACTTTAAACATATAGGGTCAATTTTAGGGTTTTCAATAAAAAATTGTTCACCTGTCATGATACATTTATGAAATGCAGAATAAACAGGAGCTTTGTCTCCCATATATTCCTTTTTAACCGTAGACACAATTCTATCAAGATTATCATCAACTATTAAAATATCCACATTTGTAACGGCATGCAACGCTTCTACTATGTGCAAAAGTTCTGTCTTAATGCCCATTAATACACTCATTTCATTCTTCCTTTACGAGAATTTTAATTAAATTGCATTTGTTATGTACCTATATTATAATTTGTACAATTGTACAAATTTTTTTACTTTTATATATTTAACATTACATATCATTCTTTATATCCATACATAAAATCTTTTACTCTAATATAACTGTTTTCATCGCCTACAAAATATAATATGTCATTTTCCCTAAATACTGAATATGGTCCCGGAGAAAGAATAGTAATGTCACCCCTATTGATTGCAATGATTGTCGCATTAGTATTCTGCCAAAAATTCACCTCAGAAGCTAATTTATTCAAATGAATTGCATCATTAGTAATCTTTATTTCATATGGAACAAAAGGATTAATAGATTGGAAACGCTGTGTGTTGTCAAGTAACTTGTAAAATAGATTCTGCAAATTATTAATCTCATTCTTTTGTTTGTCAAAACTATCTTGCATCTCAGTTATAAGTGCTTTCACAGTCTGTTTTTCGCTGAAGTTTCTGACATATTTTACGGCATTTTCATAGGATTTTATAGTTACTCCGCTACCTTTTAAAGATTCTACAATTTCTAGGTCAGAAAGAACATTGATAGCCCTTCTGGCAGTTTCTGAAGAAACATTGTATTGACTAGCTATTGAAGTCCTAGCATAAATTTTATCACCTACCCGCAATTTGTTTTCAGCAATTCTTGAAGCTATGTCCAAAGCTATCTTTTGATAAGTGGAACTTTTAATATTAATCTTTTTATCCATTCATGCATCCTTTTGTCTATAATAATTTTTCAATGTTAGTATATCACATAATATAATAAAAACAATATAACATTGCAGCAGAATTTTCTTTAGTAAATATTTCAATAAGTAAAAAACCTCATATATGAGGTTTTTTACTTAGAAGACTTAATCTATCAGCCCTTCTTTCTGTAGCCACTCTTTGGCAACTTCTTTTGGTTCTCTCTCGTTAATGTCTACTTCATAATTTAGTTTTGTCATAGTATCCGTATCAAGCAAAGGTGCTATTTTTTCCAGAACTTCCTTAATTTCAGGATTGTTTTCCAATGTTTCACTTCTTATTACCGGTGCAGGGTTGTAAACAGGGAAAAATTCTTTGTCATCTTCTAAGTTAATCAAATCATATGCAGCTATACGCCCATCAGTTGCAAATCCCATAGCAACATCAACCTGCTTTTCCTTCAATGTTTTGTACATTATACCCAAGTCCATGATTTTTATATTATCATCTCCGATACTATATTCATAAACCTCCTCTACCCCAGGGTAACCGTCCGGTCTGATTGAAAATTCATGGTCAATTGCAACAGTAAGCTCTCCAGGATTTTCATTAACATATTTAGAAAAATCGCTAATGGATTTTATATTTAATTCTTCTGACTGATCACGACGCATCATGAGTGTGTAAGTATTGTTTAAAGGCGCATATTGAAGCCACTTAAATCCATTTTCAGCATCTTCTTCACGCACCTTGTCATAAGCTTCCTGAGAAACTGTTATAGGTTCTTCGTGCTGAAGAAGAGAAATCCATGCTGTGCCTGTATATTCCCAATACATGTCAAAGTCTCCGTTTTCCAATGCTAAACGAACTTTATCTGAACCTGCTACGCCGGTTTTATCTTCCACTTCAAATCCAGCAGTTTCT
>NZ_JAWQJF010000099.1:0-14883 GCF_033447055.1 Sedimentibacter sp. | reverse complement strand
TCTCATTTTTAAGCTTTAGTGGAGAAGTCAGTATGTCCGCTTCGCCAGTTATCAGCATTCTATAACCGTCCCATATATCAAAAAGACTAAGCCCGATGGCTTGCTTCTCCGTGGATTTTATGAAGATTCCGTTTTGATCGGTAATATAAAGGTCGCTCATACCGGTTTGATTCTTCAGCTGTTCCAAATCAGAAGTGCTAAGGTCTCCATCACTATCTAATTCCTGTAATAGATACGCCGCATTTAGCATGTTTTTCCCAGTTCAGTTTCCATTGAAACAACAAATTGTGCAATATTAAACGTTAATCGCTTCAAATTTTCTTCTACATTTTTTTGGGAATTTTCTTTCATCATAGCACCAGCATTTTCTGAAATATTCACGGAAGTATTGCTACTGGAAATTAGCTGTAATGAAATAGATGTTCCCATTAGACCCAAAAAAACAGCCGCTGTAATAATCAGCTTTTTTTTTATAGTAATTCTTCCAAACCATTTTGCAATTGTCGTCGGTTTCTTTTTCTGACCATATTTGTTTTTTTTCATATTTACACCTCAATTTCTTTTAGGTTAGTGTAAAGTTTTTACACCATGTTTATTTATAAATACCTTTATTTATCAAGGATTTCAAGTTTTTTTCAATAAAAAAACAATGACCCCCCATTTTTTAGTATAATGTAGTCCTCACAACCAAATTTTCTAGAAAGGATTGTCATTGTTATGAACATTATACTTTATTTATTATTATATCATTTTCAGAAAGTTGGAAATAGATTCGAACAATAAATTATTTGTAAAATTTTTGTAAAATTTTAACGAGATATGGGACAAATACTATAAAAATCACCAATAGCATCGAAAGTCCCTTTCAGGTACAAGCTTGGGTATTTTAATTGTGAAGAATTTTGTCAACTAGGTACGAAAGTGAATCCAGATGAGGATACTAAGCCGTTATTAATATTTTACATCAAATTTACCCTTTCATGCAGTATAAATTTACCGAATTACTGGTACAATGAATCACGTATTTCATATATTTTGGTTTATTAAAACATCCTTGAATCAGAGAAAATCAGAAACAATATAGTTCATTTTGAAAGGAGATTTTTATGTTTAATCAACATTTTGGTAATTACCTATTAAAGAAAAATATCCTCAAACCCGAAGAACTGAGACGGGTATTGGAAGAACAAAAATTAGTCAAAGTCAAATTGGGAGTTTTGGCTATTGATTCCGGCTATATGAATGCATCACAAGTAGACCGTATACATAAGCTCCAGGTAGCAAGGGACCGAAGATTCGGTGAGTTGGCTGTTGAGGAAGGGTACCTTACCGAAAACCAGTTGAATGAATTGTTGAATGCTCAGAAAAAATCAAATGTTTTAATAGGACAGGTTCTCATTGAGAATGGATTTTTTACTTTAGAAAAATATGAAGAAATTTTGCTTCATTATAGACAGTACTCTGATTTGACAGATGACGAGATACAGGCTCTAAAAACCAATGATGTAAAAAAAATTACCGAGATATTCCTCAGAACCTTATCTCATGATCGCAACAAGATGCTACATGAGTATTTTGAGCTTTTTATTAGGAATATTATCCGTTTTATTGATGATGGAATCAGAGTGGAAGAAGCCAGAAAAACGAATTCCTACTCGTTTGATTACTTGGTTACTCAAAGAATAGAAGGTGAGCAGGGCTTTTTTAGTGGTTTTTCTGCTTCGGAAACTGTTCTGACAAGATTTGCTTCCATCTATGCGGAAGAAGAGTTGGATGAGATGAATGCCTTAGCAAAAGATGCTTTAGGAGAATTCATGAATTGTCAAAACGGTTTGTTTTTATCCCACTTATCACATGAAGGAATCGAGCTGGGGCTGCTTCCTGCAGAAGTAAAAAATGACGGTAACTTGAAGTCCTTAGAAAAGCTATACATTATACCTTGTTATTTGAATTTCGGAAGAGTTGATTTTCTCTTCGCAGACAAGTTTCTTTATTTTCAATAAACCGGTTTCCGGAACTTATACAAACGGTTGAAAAATTTTAAAAATATAAAAGGAGGTTTTTTTTGTGTCTAAAATACTTATTGTAGATGATTCGATTTTATCCAGAAAGAAATTGAGAATAATTTTGGAAGAGGCAAATTATGAAATTGTGGGCGAGGCCGGTAATGGTGCTGAGGCGCTGAAGAAATACGAAGATTTATTGCCTGACTTGGTCACCATGGATATTACCATGCCTGATGTCGATGGAATTTCGGCTTTAAAGGATATCATTAAATACGATTCTTTAGCCAAAGTTGTAATGGTTACTGCATTGGGCAAAGGTGAAACAATACTCGAAGCTTTGAATGCCGGTGCAAAAAATTTCATAACCAAGCCCTTTTCGTGCAATCAAGTCCTAAATTCCATACAGGAAGCTTTAAGATAATAAAATACTGTGAGAAGATAAAGAATATATAATTTTCTTAAAACGATATTGTTTGTATAACCGCCTGTCAGCACAGGAGTTACATATTTTTTTCACTTTAAATTAGCGTGAGTATTTTCAAATGAAGATACTCACGCTTTTTCTTTATAAATACGGTAAGAAAATAAAATATAAACCATGGTTAGGCGATTTATTTTCTGTTTATTATGATTTTTTAATGAAAAATTCCGTGTTTCCAAAGAAGTTTCAAGCTTCTATGGATACCATTTAATGTTTTTAAACCTTTGAAAATAATTCTTTTGATATTTGCATATGCAATTTATCTTATATTTCTTTAATGATATAGGAATAATTATTAAAGAAATGAAAAGAGTATTAAACAGTAAAGGTGTTTGAATTTATTGAGTTAATGTCGAAAGAAGTCCATAAAGTTATACTATACACAATGTATTCATCAGGGCTCAGGGTTGGAGAAGTTGTAAGATTAAAAGTAAAAGATATTGACTCGAAAAGAATGCAAATACATATTGAAAAAGGTAAAAATGGGTCAATTTCTATCATATTTAAAAGCTAATCACAAGGATAATGAATTGTCATTTTCGGCATAAGTAGTTCATAATTGAATATGTATGAGCCTAAGATGGTAATACGCTAAAAATATACTGCAAAAAAATTTAGAAGTGTGCAGTTTTTTATTTAGTATACAAAAATTTAAGAAAATTGTATAATAGATGGTAATAGGGATGTAAAATTAAAGACTATTTCAAGGTCAACGTGTTAGTTTTTATCAAAATAAGGGCATGGGGAATTATTCAATGCCCATATCTAACGCAAGTTGCCGTGGCTTCACTCTTAGGGGGCGATTTTGCAGTTTGCTAGAGAATTTAAAGCTTCACAGTAAGAAACCAGATAACTGTTCAAATTATCTGGTTTCTTCTAGGGCAAACTACAATTCGCCTCTAATCAAACCGTCCCCTATGACTTATGAAAGGAAGAGGTGTATTATGAAAATTATTTTATGTCCAAAAGAAAATGGAAACACAAGGAAAATATGTGATGCAATAGCGACAGAAGATGACTGTGAACTGGTACGAATTACTGGGAATGAAATATTGGATCTTTCGGATTATGAAAGTGTAATTGTTGGAAGTGGTGTTTATGGAGGTTTTCCTCACAAGAATTTGCTAATGTTTATAAGGAACTTGAAAGAGGAACATGCTCCGAAAAAAGTTCGCGTTTTATTAACCTGGCTAGGTAGAGGTAAATCGGATATGGAGGCTTTCAAACGTATTGAAAAAGAATTTTTATTGAAAGGAGTCTCGGTTTCGACGAATTACAAGAAAGTTTTGGGACATTCCTTTGGGGTGTTTCATATTGGAAAGCCAAATGATAAAGATATAAAATCCTGTATTGAATGGGCGAATGAGCCATAGGGGACGTGAAAATGGGTTATTTCACTAAGAAATTAGTGAAATAACCCATTTTGATTTTAGTTTTTTTTATTTTTCATTTCAGTCCTACTTTTTTCATGTTTTCCCTCATGAAGGCCTAATATTTGACCATTGATTATTCCAACACCTGCATTGTCTTTAGGTTCCATTTTACGTAATTCTGCATTGCTTTTTTCCCTGTCTCTCACCCTATTTTTATTGTTATTCATATTAGAAATCCTTTCTATTAATGTAGTTTCATAAATAGTATTGATAAATTACAAATGATTATTCTTAAATATTTCAGATAATATTTTATATATAAATTTTAACAAAGTTGGAATAAAAAATATTTATAAAACAGATTAATTAACTAATAATAAGAAACAAATGGCGAATTTATTGTAATTATCAATAATTATATATATTTTAATATATTTTTTACATTCAAAATAATAAAAAATCCATTAAAATTTAAGGCTTTATGAGGCTTGTTATAAATAAAAAATTAATATATTTATATATTCTTTTATTATGCAATATGTTATAATGTGGAGTGTTATAATAATAACAACATTGAATTATAATTTTAGGAGGAGTTATATGGTTACTATTCAAGATTCAGTTAAAAAGTATTTTAAAGATTTAAGCAATGGGTGCAACAACTTGATTGATTGCGAAAATTTATAAAAGAAAATTGGAGCAAAAGAAGACTTATTTATACTTGATGTTAGAAAAAAAGAAGATTTTGCTAAAAATCATATCGAAGGTTCATTCAATTGCGAATGGGTTGAAGTAATAGAATTTATTGAAGAAGATATATTTCCAAGAGATAAGAAAATAATTATTACATGTTATACCGGACAAACTTCCGGACAAATTGTAGCTATACTTAAATTATTGGGATATGATGCTTGTTCTCTTAGGGGTGGAATTGATAATGGCTGGATGAAAGATTCTATGCCAGTAGAATCAACTTGTTCTACCTGAATGTAGATTTATTCTCTTGTATAGAGAATGAATGAAAAATTGATTTTAAAATCATATTTAAAGATGAAATATTTCATGTAATATTGAAATAGTTCATCTTTTTTAATAATATTCTATTCTCACGCAGTTAAAAACATTTAATAGCAAAATGTAAGAATTATGTTATAATAGTATAGTACGTAAGAGCATCTACTGTGTTCACTACTAAAACATTTTAGATTAAACATTTAAAATTAAAATTCTTTGAAAAGTTTGCAACTTACATAAGTTGATGAATTGTTAAATATAATAAATAATTATTTAAACATATAGAGTTCGAGGAGGAATTATGTATAAGAATGATACTATTTATTATCCGCAGGATGAAATGACTACTGTTTTACTGCCGGTTACAATAGGATGTCCATATAACAAATGCGCATTCTGTTCTATGTACAAAGACGATAAATACTGTGAAGTTTCATTCTCGGATATAGAAATGCAATTGCTAAATATATATAACTATACTGAAAAAATATTTTTGACAGGCGCAGATCCTATATCAATAGGATTTGATAAAATGAAGCGATTACTGGATATGATACATCAATATTTGCCCTATTGCGCGTGTGTTGCATCCTATGCATCAATAAAGAACATTTCTAAATATTCAGTCGAGGAAATATCCATTCTTCATGATGCGGGGTTTAGACTTCTTTATGTAGGTTTTGAAACAGGCAGAGACGATATACTTAAATTGATGAATAAAGGTCATACAGTAAATCAGGCAATCGAACAAGCAAAGAAACTCAATGAAGCAAAAATGCCGTTTAATTCTATTATTATGTATGGAATAGCTGGTAAAGGCGAATCTGTAGCTAACGCAGTTGCGACTGCTGAAATGATTAATCAGTTTATAACAAATAAAGTTATTACCATGAATTTATCAATATTTGACGGAACAAAATTAAGCGATATGGTAAAAAAAGGCGATTTCATCTCTTCAGACAGAAACGAAAGATTACTTGAAATAAGAACACTTTTAGAAAATCTCGAACCTAAGCAGCCAATGATATTTGATACAACACACCCAACAAACATAATTAAGATAAAAGGCATATTGCCGCAAGACAAAGAAAGATTAATACATGAAGTAACAAATCACGATTAATTATATGAGAAAAATTAGGGCAGCCTGAAGGCTGCCCGTTATTTATAAAAATTCTTTTATAGCTTCAGTTAACTTATAATTATCTTCTGTGCTGCCAACACCGATTCGATAATAATCTTTAAACCAGGTTCCGGATAAATCACAAATTAAAATATTTTTACTCTTTAATTTTAAAGCCAATTCTTGTATTGATGTTTTAACCAATAAAAAATTAGTTTGACTTGGAAATACAGTTAACCCTAAATTTTCTAAACTTCTTTTTAAATGTTCTCTTTCGTTAATAATTTCTTTAACGCATTCAAAAGAATAATTTTGGCTTTCAATAGCTGCAACAGCTGCATTACAGGCTGGTCGGCTGATTGATTGATTCTTTAGGCTTAATCTTTTTAATAAATTATCTCCTGCCATGAGGTAACTAATCTTAAGGCCTGCCAATGCAAATGCTTTGTCTAAAGTTCTTAAAATAGCCAGATTTGGAAAGCACCACAAAAGATTAGTAAAAGAGACCTGAGAAAACTCAAAATATGCTTCATCGATTAAAACAATATTATTTTTGTTTTCAAGCAGTTTAATTAATTCGTCTTTTGACAACAGACATTTTCCTGTGGGATTATTGGGGTTGTCAAGTATAAAAATTGAAGAACCTTCTTGATAAGCGTTCCAATCAATAGAATATTCCGGAGGAATCAACTGGATTTTTATAACTTTTTTAACAAAGTATTTTGCACTTTCAACAGAAGAAAAAAAATTCGGATTAAAAGTAACAATATTACGCCCTTTAGAAAAATTCATCAGAACCTCATTTATTAAAAAATCCGTTCCCGGACCGATAAATATACGATCTTCGGAAACTTGATTGTAATTTGATAATTTTTTCTTTAGATCATTCAGTTCTTTAGCCCCAACATATCTGTTGATGTTTTCGGTACTGTTTAAAAGGGCATTAATTACATTTTGTGACGGTTCATGAGGATTCTCGTTTGAACTTAAATCAATCAATATTTTACCTCCATCACAATTTCTTCATTATATCCAACTATGACATTAATGTTTCCACTAAGCATTTTATCTACATTGTAATCCCCTGTATCAACCCTTAAACAGTCAAATCCGCCTATTTTATCTATGGTGCTGACAATTATAATATTTTCTTTTTTTACCAGGTCTAAAACTTTCGAAGATATTTGTTTACTTCCTCTTCCAAATATAAAACCGTTTCCACCAATAGGAGTAACAATAATTTTAACATTATTGTATTTTTTCAAAATCTCTAATATATCCTTTTCGCTTACATCCACACCAATAAGTTTTTTATTAAAAACAGCGTCCACTCCTAAAATCGTTTTTTTAACTCCCAAACGATCCGCTATTGTTTTTAAAGTAGTTCCTGGTCCAAGAATATAAACAACTTCGTCTTCCATATTTTCAATTACATATTCTGCGACTTCTTCTTTTTTATCTATGTCGGCACTGCTGACATTAGAGGGTGCTTTTTTACCCTGAAGAAGATGCTTAATATCAGGCACTCTTACATATCCGTAAAGTTTAGCATCTAAACGGTTATTTCTAAATGCTTCCTCGTTTATATCAAGTACTTCCATTTCAACAAAATGATTTCCGAAACAGTTAATCATTTCAGCTGCGGCATGGGCTGACAGAGTAAAAACCGAACTAAACATTTTGACACCTGAAGGAACTCCAATGACAGGAATATCCATGCCCACAACGCTTAAAACGTCTCTTGCTGTTCCATCTCCACCGACAAAAATTAAAATATCAATGTTCATGGCCTTCATTTCTCTAAGAATTTTTATGGTGTCATCGGAACTTGTTTTTTCCCCTATTTCACCAATTACCTCATAGTCAAAAGAGAATTTTTTAATGTATTCTTCACCCATTTTTCCCTTAGCTGCAATAAAGTGAATATCTTTTCTTGTGACTAGCGACAGCACTTCGTTAATTCTTTCCGAAGCTACAGGTTTCGAGCCCAGTTCAACTGCCTTTTGATACATATCACCGTCAGTACCTTTTAAACCAACGCTGCCTCCCATTCCTGCAATCGGGTTTACAATTAAACCTACTGTTATCATTAAACTACCTTCTTTCAATAATAGTATTGTTGAAAATTATGTTATTTTAACTTTAACGCGCCATTCAGTTTTTTAACTATCTCAAGAGAATCTAAATTATAATTTATTGCAATATCCTCAACTGAATCAAACAAACAATTGCATAACAAGCATTTTCCTATGATATCGTCATATTCACGAAATATGTTTTCTGTTTCAGGATATTCTTCGACTATATCAAGCACTGTCATATTTTGAGTAATCATTTGACCTCCCCCACAATATTAAATTTTATGTACTATTTATTGTTCATATGCCGTTTATAGATTAATTATATATCTAAAACGACATATGTCAATAATGCTTTCGTAAAAATTACAATGCTTCGCCAAAAATCATATCAGTAAATTTTACATACCATGCAGCAGCTTGCACCTGAATTACATATGCTAAAGCTATGATGAGAGCAATTTCTGAACCTTTTTCACCAAAAACTCCCATCGCAATTGCCAAAGCAATAGATAAATTTCTCATAACAGTTCCATATACGAGAGCTATACCATCTTCACGGTTAAAAAACACTTTTCCGATTATCGTGCTGACTGCAAAATTAATGACATAGAGAATAATCAAAGGAATAAGGTAGTATAAAATTATAACAGGATTTGATAAAATAGTTTTAGATTTTAGTGCCATCGAAATGAATACAACTCCCAGAACACCTATTGTAGATAGAAGAGGAAATTTAGGTTTGTATTTATTTTCATAAATTTCAACGCCATATCGTTTTTTGAGGAATATTTGGGTTAAATAACCTGCGATAAGGGGAAGAAATACGATAGAAATGATTTGAGAAAATACTTCTATCAAAGAAATTGAAACAACTGTGCCCATAAGTGCTTTCAAATACAGAGGGGTTGCAAGAGAACCAACAATAAGACCTATTATTGTCATTTTTACAGCAGCTGACATATTCCCTTTGGCAAAACCTGTCCATGAAATTGTCATTCCGGATGTTGGTAATAAGCTTGTGAGTAACAATCCCAATACAACTAATGGGTTATCAGGAAAAACAAGCTTACCTATAAAATATCCTATAAAAGGTGTAATAGCAAAGTTAATGATTATCGCTGTTGTTTGAATTTTATTGTTACTTTTAGAAATAAGTTCTTCCATATTTAGTGTAACCATCATTGGATAAACCATTAGGAATGTTAATGGAACAATCCAAGATTTTAGAAATGACGTTTGAAATAAAAATCCGAATAACAAACCAAGAACCATAAAAATTGGAATGCTCAATATAAGATTTTTTTGCAATAGTTTTAAAATTTTTAACATTAAAATACCTCTCTTTCGTTACTAATAACTTCGAAATTATAACCAAATATCAAATACTATCAGTGACTTAATCACATGACAAAGACAGGAAATGCTAATTTATCCCTGCACACAATAAGTTTATAAAGATTTGGACACAATATGCTGTAAATGGTATAATTAGTATAAAGTAAATAGTGCAATGGAGAGAAAATAAAATGAGAAGTATAGCTGTAGTTGCCATGGAAAAGGAATATGCAAAAATTTTAGCTGATAATATAAAGCAGTATTTTTCGGAGTTTGCCCGGATTAATTATTATTCAAAGGAGGAAGTTGAGCTTAGCGGTAAAATAGAAGAGGAGCTTGTTATAATAGCCACATATACCATATATAATTCTGTTAAGGAAATTGTGAATTCTGAAAACAACATAATAGTTGTAACTGTAACTCCTACCAGGGAAAAGGTAAAAAAACTGGACGTTCTTAAGAATGGAACAAGAGCACTTTTGGTTAATTTTGATTACAGAACGTGCATCCAGACAATTACAGAAATATATGGCATAGGTTACAGCAATTTGGAGCTCATACCATATTACGGCCAGGAGGATTACGATAAATCCGTAGATGTGGCAATTACTCCTAATGAAGCAAGGCTTGTGCCGAGCTATATACGTAAGGTTATTGATATAGGCGAAAGTGTAATTGAGTATAATTCACTGTTCAGAATAGCAGAAAGACTGAATGTAAGCCATGAGTTCGAAAAGCGCAAGGGCAAAATAGCCAAGGAAACTACATATTATCCCAACCTGGATTTTGATAACATACTTGGGGAAAACAAGGGGTTTACAGAAAAAATTAACGCTTTGGTAGATTTAATGAAGGTAGGGGTAATAATAACCGATGCAACAGGCATAGTTGTTATTGAAAATAAAAATGCAAAAAGGATTATTAACAACAGGGTAAGTTCAATGTCAGGCTTTAATATTTCGGAAATTATACCGGAGATAGCCCATTTGATTTACAGTTACAGAAATATTAATGAAGAAATTGTGAAAATAAATAATGAGACCATAATAGTCAGTATAGTCAGGGTTATAAGGGGTAATAACAACTATGGAAATATAATAACTATTGAAAAATTTTCTGATGCAGAGGATACCCAGATTGGGATCAGAAGCAAACTTATCAGCGGAGGGCATACGGCTCACTACACTTTTGAACAGATTATAGGTGAATCACGGGAAATAAAGAAATGCATTGACATAGCCATGCACATGGCGGAAACAGATTTTTCCGTTGTAATTACCGGTGAAAGCGGAACAGGTAAGGAGCTTTTTGCTCAAAGCATACACAATGCATCTAAAAGAAGTAAGTATAATTTTGTAGCTGTAAATTGCTCCGCAATACCTGAGAATCTGCTTGAAAGCGAAATGTTCGGTTATGAAGGTGGCTCCTTTACAGGAGCGAAGAAGGAGGGTAGAATAGGCCTCTTTGAGCTTGCCCATAAGGGTACAATATTTTTGGATGAAATAGCAGAAATGCCTCTTTTGCTTCAATCGAAACTTTTAAGAGTTATTGAAGAAAAAAAGATTATGAAGGTAGGCTCAAATAAAAAGGTTGATATAGATGTCAGAATTATTTCGGCTACCAACAAGAATCTTACGGAATTAGTTGAGAAAGGAGAATTCAGAGAGGACCTTTATTACAGAATTGCTGTGTTACCACTGAAGCTGCCGGCCCTGAGAGATAGAGCAAGTGATATTCCTTTGCTAGTCAGGTATTTAGAAAGTGTGCTGGGTTCTGTAAACTTGTCTGAAAATGCTGAAAAAATATTACTAAGGCACAGATGGAAGGGAAACATACGGGAGCTTAGGAATGTATTGGAATATTTGTTATCTTTGAAAAAGAAAGTTGTAACTGAATATGACCTTCCTGACAATGTTATTTCAAATAAAAACACATATAATTCAGCTGGAAAGCACAACGGTTTTGTTAACGGGGAAGATAGAAAATTCATAATGGAAAACGGACAATACGCAGAAACATTTGCAAGAATATTAAATGTGCTGCTGATTGTGAGAAATGAAGGAAGCAGTGTCGGAAGGAAAAAGATTCTGGATAAATTAAACTCGGAGGGAGTAACTATTACGGAAGGTGAAGTAAGAAGCTGCCTGAGCAAATTAAGTTATGGAAACTACGTAAAATCAGCACCGGGCAGAGGTGGAAGCTGTATTACAGATAAGGGGATTACTTTATTGGAAAATCTGAAAGCGTGGATTAAATAGGTTTATTAGGTGCAATGGGTTATTCAACATCCTGTTTAATTAGAAACAAGATTTGAATAGCTTTTATTTTTAAGCATTTAACTTTGGCATAAAACTTGCTACCTTTTATTTAATCATAAAATATAGAAAGGTGGTAACTATGAATTATTTATTTAATATAGTAAATGGTATGTTTGCAAGCGTAGTCCCGGTGGCTGATTTTCTATGGGATTTTCCTACAAATTACGCATGGTATTCAAGCATTCCTATTCTGGGTAATTTTTCGGTAGCATTTATTTTGCTTTTAGGAGGTGGCATTTATTTTACAGTTAAGCTTCGATTTGTTCAGGTAACACATTTTAAGACCGGTTACAAGCAATTAGTAAACCAGAAAAAAAGCAATGTAGGTGCTTCGGCATTATCTGTTTTTCTGTTAAGTCTGGGTATGAGAATCGGTGCTGGTAATATTGTTGGGGTTACAGGTGCTGTAACACTTGGAGGTCCAGGCGCTATTTTTTGGATGTGGTTTTCGGCTTTTTTAGGAATGTCAACAGCCTTTGGGGAAGCAACTTTAGCTCAAATATACAAGGAACGAAAGGGTAATGAATATGTAGGCGGTTTTACATTTTATATCCAGAAAATCTGGGGCAATAAAAGAGCCATTGGTGTGGGCATGTGTGTTATATATTTAATTTACAATATGCTTAGTGTGCCTGTTCATACATTTCATGTTTTTACGGCTATGGATTCCATAGTGAAGGAGCTTACCGGGGCTACGGAGGCTGCCGCTGCATCAAATTATATAATTGCGGCAATAATAGTTATTTCCCTTGCCGTCATCGCCTTTGGAGGTGTAACAAGGGTTACTAAGGTTACAGATAAGGCTGTGCCTGTAATGTCTCTTCTTTATCTTTTCATGGTGTTCATATTAATAATATTAAATCTTAACAAAGTGCCACTATTTTTTGTATCTGTTTTTAAAGGGGCATTTTCTCCACAGGCTGTATTTGGAGGAGCTTTCGGAATGGCATTGTCACAGGGAATAAAGCGAGGCCTTTTGTCAAATGAAGCAGGTATGGGTACAATAACTCAGGCTTCATCCATTGCAGATGCCAATCATCCGTGCGAGCAGGGTTTTGTTCAGGCAATAGGGGTTTTCTTTGATACAATAATTATATGTTCATTAACAGGCTTTATAATTACGGCAGGTCAGTTATGGACAACAAATGGGAATTGGGAACAATTGAAACTTGATAAGCTTGCTACATATTTAGCTTCAATAAAAGAATTGGTACCGGGAACATCTTTTGACACTTTGTTTGTGGTTTTTAGCGCAATAGCTTTTGGCTTGTTTGCATTTACAACATTGCTGGGAGATTTAGTATTTACGGAAATTGCTGCAAATAAAATTTCTCAGAAGGAAAGCTTTATAAAGGCTATGAGATTTATGGGCGCAATTATATTTGTTCCTCTGGGAGCGTTGACTGTGCTGGCAGGGCTGCAGCTGGACAATTTATGGTATGTATCGGATTTGATCAATGTTGTTTTGATTTTAATAAATATACCTACCATGATTGCGGGAAGGAAAATTATTATTAAGGCCTATGATAATTATTTGAATTCAAACGGTAAACCCTTTGTTTCGTCAGATATAGGCATTGAAACCGACGTATGGAAGGAAAAGGGAGTGAAGAACAATGAAAATTAAGGCCATAATGCCTGATAAGGCCATGGACAGAAAGACCCTTGATAATAGGGAAATTATGCTTAAAAAAGTATTGTCTGCTGGTGTGGAGATTTCTGTAGATTGTATAAAAAAAGGGCCGGATGAGCTAGATTGCTATACTGATGAAGCATTTGCCTCATCAGAGCTTGTTAAGGAGGCTATAAGGGCAAAAAAGGAAGGATATGATGCGATAATAATATACTGCTTCAGCGATGTTGCAATTGATGCTATAAGAGAAAATGTATCTATTCCTGTTATAGGGCCGGGAGAGACATCCGTTGCTGTTGCAGGCATGCTTTGTAATAAATTCAGCGTCATAACAACTGAAAGCAGAAATATCGCAAGAACCTACAGAAGACTGATGAAAAATTCTGTGGCAAGAGAAAAAATGGCATCTGTAAAGTCGTTGGATATTCCTATTGGCGAGCTTCGTACAAATCCAGATGCAGCATTGAGGTACTTAATTGAAAAATGCAGGGAGGCTGTTAATGAAGGCTGTGACGGAATAATTTTAGGCTGTCTTGGAATGGCAATGTACAGTGAGGAAATTGAGAAACAGCTGTCGTTAAAGGTATTTAATCCTGCGTTTATTGCAGCAGCGTATGCGGAAATGTGTGTAAGAACAGGGATTGTTCACAGCAGATTAAGCTACCCTTTGTTTAAGAATGAAAGTAATTTGGATATGAGGTAATAATATGACAAAATTAGTTTGGCCTAAAGGCAAAAAGTGTGCAGTTATGTTTTCATTTGATCTTGATGGTGACACAACATGGGAAAACGGCAACAGGGATTTCCATGACGGGGATAAGTACATTAAGTCTCTTTCTGTAGGTCAGTACGGACCTAAGAGGGGTGTTTACAATATATTGGATTTGCTTGATAAATACAATGTAAAGGCATCATTTTACGTTCCCGGCATTACTGCCGAGAGACATCCGGATGCGGTGAAGGCAATCGTCGCTGCCGGACATGAAGTAGGGCACCACGGATATGCTCATGAAAGGTTTGCGGGAAAAACCGTGGAGGAGCAAATTGAAATTATTGAAAAAACTCAGAGGATATTCAAAGATTTAATAGGACATGAGGCAGAAGGCTTCAGGACGCCATCGGGGGATTGGTCCGTGGAAACTCCCGGACTTCTTTATGAAAGGGGAATCAGGTATTCCAGCTCTATGAGAGGGGATGATAAGCCATACCGAACGGTGATAGACGGCAAGGTAACGGACTTTATTGAAATACCTACAAAATGGGAGCTTGATGATTATGTTGCCATGGCATACAATATGTATCCTGCAGAGCCTAAAGGAATAGACAGGATTTCTCCTTACAGCGGTGTTTTGGATAACTTTATGAGAGAGTTTGAAGGAGCGTACCGGTTCGGATTGTGCCTGTCCTATATGATGCATCCTCAGGTATCGGGAACTCCCGGGAAAATACGCATACTTGAGGAGCTGCTTAAAAGAATAACATCAATGGAGGATGTGTTTATAGGAACAGGAAAAGAAAT
>NZ_JAWQJF010000098.1:0-8906 GCF_033447055.1 Sedimentibacter sp. | reverse complement strand
ATTTTTACACATTATCATATCAAAAAAGACAATTGAACTATGAATACAGCATGTTTAAGGATAATGCTCTTGTAAGATTCTGGATTATCAAGAAAGAAGACAATAAAATCATTGGAAATGTATGTTACAGCAATATAATAATGGGCAATTTCAAATCTTGTTTTTTAGGATACAAATTAGACAAAGATGAAATCAATAAAGGATATATGACTGAAGCAATAAAAAAAACAATTGAAATAATGTTTGATGATTTTGGACTTCACAGAATTGAAGTCAATGTAGTTCCTCGAAATAAAAGATCCCTCAGAGTTATGGAAAATCTTAAATTCGAACAGGAAGGATTTTCAAAGCGCTACTTGGAAATCAATGGAGTGTGGGAAGATCACGTTCATTTTGCAACATACAACGACCGATAATGAAAATAAAAATATTAAGATGATTAATTAAGGAGGACATATGGGATAATTAATAAAAGGAAAGCCCGTTGCTGATGCTATTACCATTAGAGCAAAAGAAGAAGCAGAAAGATTAAAGCAAAATGGTGTTTATCCAAAGTTAAAAATCGTAAGAGTCGGCGAAAGAGAAGATGATTTAGCTTATGAAAGAGCTGCTGTAAAAAGAATGGAAACATGCGGCATATTGTGTGAAGTGTTAACATTACCTTTGGATATCATCCATGAATCTTTCATAAAAGAACTCAAAGCAGTTGACGAAGATAAAACTGTACATGGCATACTGTTGTTCAGGCCGCTGCCAAAGCAAATAAACGAAAATGAAGTAAAATTTATAATAAGTCCTGAAAAAGATATTGATTGTTTAAATCCTATAAATGTAGCAAAAGTTTTAGAAGGAGATAAATCCGGTTTTCCTCCATGCACTCCTTCGGCAGCAATGGAAATATTAAAATATTATAATGTGAATCTAAAAGGAAGCAATGCTGTAGTTTTAGGAAGATCAATGGTGGTAGGAAAGCCAATGGCAATGCTTTTGCTTAAGGAAAATGCAACGGTTACTATTTGTCATTCTAAAACAAACAATCTTCCGAACATCTGTAAAAAAGCAGATATTTTAGTTGCAGCAATTGGTAAATCAAATATGATTTCAGAGGATTTTGTGAAAGATGGAGCGGTTGTAATAGATGTAGGAATTAATATCGATGATGGAAATATTACAGGCGATGTAAAAACACAGGAATGCCTGAATAAAGTATCATTAATAACTCCTGTGCCAGCGGGAGTTGGCTCGGTTACAACTGCAGTTCTGGCAGAACATGTAATAAAATCGTGCAAGCAAATAAATAACAAATAAAGGATGGTGCAAAATGAGATTTATTGATTTAAGAAGCGATACAGTAACAATGCCTACTGATGAAATGAGACAGGCTATGGCTATGGCAGAGGTTGGTGATGATGTGTATGGAGATGATCCTACAATTAACAAGCTTGAAAAGATGTCGGCCGAGAAAGTTGGAAAAGAAGCTTCCTTGTTTGTTCCAAGCGGTACATTTGGTAATCAGTTAGCTCTTTTAACTCATGCAAGAAGGGGACAGGAAGTAATCATAGGCAGAAATAATCATATTGTTGTACATGAGGTTGGTGCTTCAGCAGTAATTGCGGGAGTTCAGTTGAGGACTCTTGACACAAAAAATGGAGCTATGAATCCAAAAGATGTTGAAAAAGCAATTAGAATTGATGATATACACGAACCTGAAACCGGACTTATATGTATTGAGAATCCTCACGGTTGCGGAGCAGTTGTTTCTATGGAAAATATGAAGCAAATAAAAAATATCGCAGAAAGACATTCCATTCCTGTTCATATGGATGGGGCAAGAATATTCAATGCAGCTGTATCACTTGGTGTAGATGCAAAGGAAATTGCTGCATGCTGCGATTCCGTTATGTTTTGTTTATCTAAAGGATTGGCTGCTCCTGTCGGTTCAATGTTGGCAGGAAGCAAATTGTTTATTGATAAAGCAAGAAAAAACAGAAAACTTTTGGGCGGCGGAATGAGACAGGCAGGGATACTCGCTGCTGCAGGCATTATTTCATTGGAAAAAATGACTTTGAGACTTGAGGAAGATCACAAAAATGCAAAGTATATGGCTGAAGAACTGTCAAAAATTCCGGGTGTAAAAGTGAAAACTGACAGACTTGACATAGACATGGTTTTCTTTGAGATGGGGGAAGATATTATACCTGAAAAAACTCTTGTTGAAGGTCTGTATGAAAAAAATATTAAAATTAACGGCGAAGAAGATGGTGAATATCGTTATGTTGCTCATGTCGGAGTAACTAAAGAAGATATAGAATTTGTTATAAAGTGCATGAAGGAACTTATTAACAAATAATAATAGAAAAAATAAAATGCTTAAATATGGCATTTTATTTTTTTTGTTTGATTTAAAGTATTATTTGTGATAAATTATTATTCATATTATATTATATAATTAACTTCGACATGGAGGTTGACATTGGAAAATAATTTATTTATAGAAATGTACGGAGAATATTTAAGAGATGAATCTCGTCAAACCGGAACAGCAAAAAGTATAACATTCCCTAAAATTGAAAGTGAGATAATCGAATCAGTAAAAGAAAATGCTGAAAAAAATATACAAATCACTACGCAAGGAGCAAGAACAGGGCTTGCAGCTTCGGCTGTTCCTTTTGACGGTCATATAATAAACTTAAGCAAAATGAACAATGTTGTCGGTGCAAGATATGATGAAGAAAATGATAGATTGTTCTTGAAAGTTCAGCCGGGTGTTTTACTTGCTGAAGTTAGAAAATACTTATTGAACAAATCATTTATAACAACTGATTGGGATGAGGAATCTAAAGAAGCATTAAACCACATTGAAAAAAACCAATGGTTTTATTCCACAGATCCGACTGAAATTTCAGCATCAATAGGAGGCATGGCAGCATGCAATGCATCTGGAGCTAAAAGTTTTAGATATGGTTCTACAAGAGACCATATTGAATCATTGAGAATAATATTATCTGATGGAGATGTTTTAAAATTAAAAAGAGGACAAACTTTTGCCAAAGATGGGAAGTTTGAACTTGTTACGGAAAGTGGGAGAGTAATTGTAGGAGAGTTGCCTAAATACAATATGCCAAATGTAAAGAAAAATACTTCTGGTTATTTTAATAGACCAAGTATGGACATGATAGACCTATTTATTGGCTCGGACGGCACGTTAGGAATTATAAGCGAATTAGAAATCGAATTGAACAAAACTCAGGATGCTTGCTGGGGAGTAACTATATTTATGCCGGATGAAGACAAAGCGCTTGATTTAGTGCGTGCGTTGCGAGGAGAAAAAATATTTGACGATGTGGTACCCATGAGACTAAAACCTTCTGCAATAGAATTTTTCAGCCATAATGCATTGAATATGCTTAGAAATCAGCAAAGAACAAATCCGGCATTTTCATCAATTCAAGAAATAAAAGATAATTATCACACTGCTGTTTATATTGAAATTGAAGAGGACTCAAACGATGAAATATGGGCAGGAGTGGAAGAATTAGGAACGATTATAGAAAAATTAGGCGGGGATGAAGATGCAACATGGGTTGCAAACAATTCTGTAAGTTTAGAGAAGCTTCATAGTTTCAGGCATGCATGCCCGGAGTGTGTTAATATGCAGATTGATATTGTAAAGAAAATTGATGAAAGAATCACTAAGTTAGGTACAGATATGTCAGTTCCTGATGATAAATTAAAGCAAGTAATGAGGATGTACAATGATGACATTGAAAAGAACGGGTTGCATGCAGTAATATTCGGACATATTGGGAACAACCATTTACACGTTAACATAATTCCACGGAATATGGAAGAATATGAAATAGGCAAAAGGCTTTACTTAACTTGGGCTGAAAAAATAGCAGCAATGGGTGGTGCAGTGTCTGCAGAGCATGGAGTAGGAAAATTGAAAGTGCCTTTTCTCGAAAAAATGTATAGCAAAGAAGAATTAAATGAAATGAGAAAATTGAAGAAAATATTTGACCCGATGCAACTATTTAATCGAGGGGCTGTTTTCTCATATGATACAGAGGAGGGCAAATAAGTGAAAATTATTGTATGCATAAAACAAGTTCCGGGTACTAACGAAGTTAAGATGGATCCGGTTACAAATACTATAATAAGAGAAAATGTTCCTGCTATAATAAATCCTTTTGATACTTATGCCATTGAAGAAGCTGTACGGATAAAAGAAAGAATAGGAGCAGAAATTTACGGATTGAGTATGGGAATACCAATGGCTACAGAAATGTTAAGAGAAGCAATTTCGTTAAAAGTTGACAAAGCAATTCTTTTAACAGATCGTAAATTTGCAGGAGCAGATACATTGGCAACCTCGTATGCACTTTGCAAAGGTGTTGAAAAACTAGGGGAATGTGATTGAATAATATGCGGAAAACAAGCAACAGACGGTGATACTGCTCAAGTTGGACCAAGTTTGGCTAAAACGCTGGGTATTGCATACGCAACTGATATAAGCAAAATAATTGAGTTGAACAAGAATAAAATGAACTGCATGAAAATAACTGATGACGGGTATGAAGAAATTGAAATAAAATTACCTGCTCTCATTACTGTAGTTAAAGAAATTAATATGCCAAGACTTCCTTCTATAAAAAGTATGAAAACAGCTAAAAATGCTGAAATTGAAATAGTTACTTTTGCTGATGTAAATGCAGATGAAAAAAGAGCGGGTTTAAAGGGTTCACCGACACAAGTACGAAAGACATTTGTTCCTGTACATTATGTTAAAAGTGAAATTATCGAGGGAACTGCAGAAGAAAAAGCAAATAAATTAGCAGAAATATTATTGAAAATACAAATTTAGAAAGGACGGTAAGGTATGGCAAACATAAATATAATAAAAGACAAGTGCGTCGGATGCGGGAAATGCGTTGGCGCTTGTCCTTTTGGAGCAATAGAAGTAAAAGATAAAAAAGCAACAATAAATGAAAAATGCACACTTTGCGGTTCTTGTGTTGAAAGCTGCTTTTTTGGAGCGATAAATTTTGAAAGAGATGAAACAGAACATGAAGATTTAAGCAGCTATAAAGGAGTTTGGGTATTTGCTGAACAAAGATACGGTAAATTAAAATCTGTTGCATTGGAATTAATGGGAAAAGCTAAAGAAATGGCTTTGCGTTTGAATGTTAAAGTTACTGCAGTTGTTTTAGGAAGCAAAATTGAATTTCTTGCAAAAGAATTGATTTTCTATGGGGCAGATGAAGTATTGATTATGGATGCATGCTGGCTCAATGATTTTAATGACCATGTTTACGGAGAAATAATGATTGATTTAATCAAAAAATACAAACCTGAAATTGTGCTTATTGGAGCAACATCAAACGGACGTTCATTGGCGCCTCATATTTCATCAACGTTAAAAACAGGACTTACTGCCGATTGCACAGTCTTGGAAATAGACGAAGATGAAAGATTGCTACTTCAGACGAGACCTGCTTTCGGGGGTAATTTAATGGCAACAATAGTATGCCCAAATAATCGTCCCCAAATGGCAACGGTAAGACCTAAAGTATTTAAGCCAATAGAACCCGATTACAATGCATCAGGTCAAATAACAATTCTTCAAGTTCCGTCACCAATTGAAAAATTCGTTGAAAAATAAAAAATATAGACAACGAGGAAGGCTTGAATTTATCTGATGCTGATATAATAGTAAGTGTGGGCAGAGGAATAGGAAGTGCCAAAAATATTCAGCTCGCTCAAAATTTAGCAGATGCTCTTGGAGGAGTGGTGGGCTCATCAAGACCTGTTGTGGATTCAGGATGGATGCCATACAGTCATCAAGTAGGACAAACAGGAAAAACTGTTGCTCCCAAGGTATATATAGCATGCGGGATATCTGGGGCAATTCAGCATTTGGCAGGACTTGCAGACATTGAAACTATTGTCGCAATCAATACAGACACGGATGCTCCAATATTTAAAGTTGCAAACTACTGTATTGTGGGAGATGTAAGAGAAATTTTACCTCTTCTTACAGAACAAATTAAAAAATCCAAAAATAAATAAAGGTGGGTAACACCTTTATTTTATCTATTAAACATAAAAATTAATACCGACAGCACTTGTTTTTGTTTTAAATACTTGAGGATAAATTTCTATTGCTTTATTATATGCATTATTTAAACTTTCATTGCATTCAAATAAACCAAAAATTGCAGAACCACTTCCTGTCATTTTAGAGCATAAAGCTCCATTTTTAATTAAAAAATTCTTTATATCATTAATTTCCGGATGAAATTTTTCAACTGCTTTTTCCAGAGCATTTGAAGCGGACAATGAAGTTTCGTAAAACTTATTTTCGCTTATATAATTTAATATGTTATTGTTCGAATATAAATTATAATTTTCAGTAGTCAAGTTGTTGTAAACAAAAGCAGTGGACATAGAAAAATCAGGTTTTATAATTAATATGTTTTCCCATTTATAATTGTTGAGCTTTGTAAGTTTTTCTCCAATGCCTTCTGCTAAATATGTTCCTCCAAGCAGGCAAAACGGAACATCGGCGCCGATTTTAAGACCAATTTTTAGCATTTCATTTTCTGAAATATTTAATTTCCATAGTTTGTTCAATCCTGCTATAACTGCAGCTGAATTGCTGCTTCCTCCTGCGAGACCTGCTTCAGATGGTATTTTTTTATTTATTTTTATATTTACACCCAAATTAATATTGTACATTTGTTTGATTATGGTTGCGGCTTTATGACAGGTGTTTTTTTCATCAACAGGAATAGTTGAATCACTGCATTCAATAACAATTTTATTTTTGTCAATCGATTCAATTATTACTTCGTCATGCAAATCAATAGATTGCATAACAGTCTTAATCAAATGATAACCATTTTTAAGTGTGCCTTCAATATCTAAAAACAAATTAATTTTGCCATAAGAATATAATTTTAACATAATATTTCCTCATCTGTTATTTATAGAAATAATAAATCAACTTGTTAGTAATAATCTAAAATATTATATAATAAACAACAATTTATAACAACTTAAATTATATTATAATATTTTTAAAAATAATGTTTAGAAAATAATTCTGTGGGTAAATATATTATGTAAAATAAGTTTAAGGGGTATTAAAAATAATTATAATTTGATGAAAGAGGTGGGTCCCCCAAAAGCAGAATATGAAATACATAATGAATAACACCCGGTTTTCTAGTGTGTAACTGCAGAAAACTGGGTGTTATTCATTTTATGGTTTATTCAAATCAAATCTTTTTTTATGAGCACAAATCCTACTATGACTGCTGTTACCACAGATATTCCAAACACAATCCAAAAACCGAATGGAGAACGTGCAAATGGTATATTCAATAAATTCATACCGAAGAAACTTGAGAACATTGTTGGTATAGCCATCAATATAGTTATGGATGTCAATAATTTCATAACTATATTTAAATTATTTGATATTATGGAAGCAAAAGCTTCCCTTGTTCCTCTCAGGACTCCGCTGTATATGTTAGCCATTTCAATAGCTTGTTTGTTTTCTATAATTACATCTTCAAGTAAATCTTCGTCTTCTGAATATTTTTTGATAATATTCAATCTCAGAATTTTTTCCAGCACCACTTGATTTGCTTTTAATGAAGTAGTTATATATACCAATGATTTTTCCAAGTCCATAAGTTGCATAAGTTCCTTGTTTTTCATAGACTGATGAAGCTGTGTTTCAATATAATTGCTCATTTTGTCTATTTGCCTTAAATAAAGCAAGTATCTTTGAGCATTTTTGTACAATAATTGATATAAAAATCTGTATTTCTTGTAAGTATAAAATGTGCGGATGCTATTTTTTTCAAATTGATCCAGTACAATTGAATTTTTAAGGCATATGGTTATAATATTGCTGCCTGTAATAATAATTCCCAACGGGAGAGTTTCATAAATAATGCGGTCATCTGTTTTTTCCACATATGGAGTATCAACCAGTATTAATACCTGGTCATTTTCGGATTCTAAACGAGCGCTCTCTTCTTCATCCAGTGCTGCTCTTAAAAAATCTTTGTCGACGCCTAGCTCATCTTCAATAAAATCCAGCTC
This sequence comes from Sedimentibacter sp., assembly GCF_033447055.1. Lineage (GTDB taxonomy): Bacteria > Bacillota > Clostridia > Tissierellales > Sedimentibacteraceae > Sedimentibacter. The sequence goes on along the minus strand of NZ_JAWQJF010000098.1, from coordinate 791 downwards.
TTCTGTTGTCGGATCAACAAGGCTTATCCAAGCACCATCTTCGATTTCTTCCAGCTTGAATAGAGTGTCGTCTATAGTTTTAAAAATATCAAGCATTTTTCACCTCAATTTAATAATAGATTTTCTCTATTACAAAATTGATAAGTCAGTAATAGAGAAGTATTCAGTTGTTTTTAATAAAAATTGCGACTTGACCGTAGGGACCTCGTCCATTACATTCACATCCTTTTTAAGATTATTTTGCCTTTATTATAATAGTCTATTCTATTTCGTTTTGCAAGATAAAATTAAAGTAAATAAAAGAAAAAGCACATAAAAATTATGTTAATGGTAAGGATATTAATAAATGAATAATATTTCCTTGCTTTTCATTTAATATAGAATAGAAGGTGATTTTTTGACAGTCAGTTCCGTTACAAGAGTCAAAGGAATAGTTGAAGGCTGCGTAGGGCAAAGAGTTAAGTTTAAGGTTAAAAAGGGTAAAAGTAAAAGCCAAACAGGAGAAGGCGTTATAGCGGACACATATCCTTCAGTATTTACAGTCAATGTGGAAAAGAGAGGATTTAAAAGAGTTGTGTCCTTTAATTATATTGACATATTAACAAACTATGTAGAGTTCACAATTTGCGATGAAAAGGAAACAAGAATTGTATAAAAATGACGTACGAAATGTACAAAATAAACTGCTGATTTTAAAATCAGCAGTTTATTTTATTTAGAAAATTTGATATACTGTATTGAACATTATAAGGAGTAAATAAAGTGAAAAATTTTTTAAAATTAATATTAAT
>NZ_JAWQJF010000097.1:0-8250 GCF_033447055.1 Sedimentibacter sp. | reverse complement strand
TCTTTTATAATATTCCAATATATCTCTTCCATAATTGGGTTTTAGAACTTTTAAATATAATCTGTCTGATTCATATCTCGATTGTTTGAACATTATTTTTACCTCTCTTTAATACTAGTTTAATTTTATATTTACACTACTGATAAGTCAACTTATTTTACTTTACTATATTTTTTTTTTGTGATAGTATGATTTATCATAAAAGGAATGACAGGGGGTGTGACTTGAAAACTAACGGCAATAAAATATTTTTAATATTTACTTTATTTTATTTGTACTTTATAATGGCACTCTTCGAAAGCTCCAGGGGAAACTTTATACCATTTTTTTTAGAGGAATTCCATATAAATAACACTGAAATGAGTTTAATACTATCATTAAATACTGTAGGATGTGTGATAGGCAGTTTTTTGGGAGGTCAATTTTGCGAGAAATTCGGGCATAAGTTTGTTTACATAATTGGTTCTGTAATTTCAACCATTGCTGTATTAATTGCTCCGTTTACATCCAACGTATTTATTTTAGGTCTTTTTAATCTGATTTTTGGAATAGGTCGTTCTTCCATATCAGTTGCAGTAGATTCCATGGTGCCTGTTATTTCAATTGGTTTTGAGTCAATATTAATGAATATCACTCATTTTATGTACGGTTTTGGAAGTTTTACAGGTCAAAGCGCCTATGGTAAGTTGCTTTCAATTGACATTCCATGGAGAACAATTTATCTATATCTTGGTATATTTTTTATTGTTTCTGTAATATTAACTTTGTTTATCAAAACTCCCAACATCCATGTAATTATAAGCGATACAACCATTAAGAAAGAAGAATTGTACAAGGAACCCATTGTTTATATGTTCGTATTGGCTGTTACATTCGCATTAATAAGCGAAACAGTAATAAACACCTGGTTCATAAGCTACGTAAGGAGTACATACAGCTTGAATCCAGCCAGTGCAGCAAAATATGCTTCAATATTTTTTCTTATGTTTGCCCTTGGAAGGCTGTTAGGTGGATTTATTGTTAATAAAATAGGAAGTGTCAAAGGACTTAAAATATTTTTGTTTTTAGGCGCCGCATGCTTGTTTACAGGTCTACAGTTCAAGCAAAACGGACTCATGCTCATAGCATTGTCCGGATTCTTTATTTCAATAAGCTTCCCAACGATAATGGTAATAGTTAATTCAATATTTAAGCAAAATTCTTCTTTTGCAATTGGCCTGATAGTAACTTTAAGCAATATATTATATGTAGTGATATTTAATATAACAGGAGCTCTAAATGATTTACTTGGTTCATATAAAGCATTTTATGCAGCTCCGCTTTCAGTAGCAGGATGTTTAGCAATGCTTATTTTAATCACAAATAAAATAAATAAGAAAAATACAATATAATTAATAAAATTGGAGGAATCATGTCTTTAGAAAATTTAATAATTCCTGAAAGCTACACAAGTAAGCTTTCGCTTCTAGAAACACAAATAGCAATAAAAAAAATTAAAGACTTTTTTGAAGCTGAACTATCAAAAAACTTATCACTCATAAGAGTATCTGCTCCGTTAATGGTTAGACCAGAATCAGGACTCAATGATGAGTTAAACGGATATGAAAGAGTAGTTCGCTTTGATATGCTTGAAACAAAATATGATGTAGAAATAGTTCAGTCACTTGCAAAATGGAAAAGAATGGCCCTTGGAAAATACAGATTTGACACATACACAGGTCTATATACAGACATGAATGCCATACGACGCGATGAAGATTTAGATAACATACATTCTATTTATGTAGACCAATGGGATTGGGAAAAAATTATTAAGAAAACTGACAGAACTAAGGATACATTGATGTATGTTGTAAATCAAATATACAGTGCTTTTAAGTCAACCGAAAAACATTTGGAAAGCTTATATCCTTTTCTTAAAAATGAAATGCCAAATGATATATTTTTTATAACAACAGAAGAACTTCTTCAACTTTATCCGGACAAAACTCCTAAAGAAAGAGAGTATTTGATAACGAAGGAAAAGAAAGCTGTGTTTTTAATGGAAGTAGGCAAAAAATTATCAGATGGAAATATTCACGACGGACGTGCGGCTGACTATGATGACTGGTCTTTAAACGGTGACATTTTATTTTATTTTGCTACTCTTGATATTGCATTAGAACTTTCTTCAATGGGTATAAGGGTCGACAAAGATGCCTTGCTCCGTCAGTTAGAAGAAAGAAATCAAATGTACAAAGCAAATTATCCGTTCCATCAGGATATAATCAATGAAAATCTCCCGTACACAATAGGCGGTGGTATCGGACAATCCAGAATTTGCATGTTCTTCCTTCAAAAATCTCATATAGGCGAAGTTCAATCGTCCATATGGCCAAAAGATATGATTGAATTATGCAAAGAAAATGAAATACACCTTCTTTAATACAACGAAAAACGAATGTAGGATTTGTGCAAAACACATATCCTATATTCGTTTTTCGTTGTTACAGATGCAGTCTTCTTTTTGCTTCTGCCCAAAGACTGTGTTCTTCAAATATTAAAATTGTAGACAAGGATATAATACTTGTTACAATACATAGAAGCGAAGGAAAAAGAACGTTTAAAATTCCAGTCATTATGAATATTATCGGCACAATTCCAAACAAGCCGTCAATTATTATATACAAAATATAATCTTCAATAAACAGCTTTCGTACCTTTGAAATTATAGCCATTGTTATCATGGCAAAAAAACATGTAAGGGGAACGACATAGTTTATCGACCATCCCTTCCGCCCTGTTATAATATCCCATAAAATTACAATCACTGAAATAATCATAACTTGATATACGATATTTTTAGGAATATTGTTGCGTTTATTAATGACATTTATCATGCTTGCCCATACTGAGCCTAATCCTCCCAATATGAACAATGACCATGCTCCTCTTTGAGGAAGCAAAATGTTCATTGCAACTGATACAGATGCTATTACTATTGATGCCAAAAGAACTATTTTAAAAAACAAGCCATGCTCTTTGTAAACAAATGATATTTTCGGAAAAATTTCATCTGAACATTTATCACCTAAAAGTATTTCCTGACAAAGAGGACAGTTTTTTCTGTTACCAACTATATTTACTTTGCAATTACTACAATATTTCATAGTCACACTTCCTATTCTTCGTCTACTTTATTTGATTCAATATTTACGGGTATACCCATATCAGCCAGGGTTTTAAAAAATCGCCTTTGAATTTCTGTACTAATAAATGCGGACGTAAAACTGATTCTTAATTTATTTTCATAAGAACATACGCATGCCTGAAGCTTGCTGGTACTTACAAAAATATCAAACGAAGATATAAACTGCTTCATTTCATCAGGCATATTTATTTTTCCAACATTAGATAATGTAGACGTATAGCTTTTATCCACAATATTATTAGCAATTTTTAAGACTACATCTTTTATTGCTAAAGGAATAATTCGCAAAAAATAATTATGTTCTAAGTATGACAATGTATTAATCCTTTTTTCCAAATGTTCAGGTGTCAGATTTTCTTTGAAGCTGTTTTTTAAATGTTCAATAACTTCATCTAAATCATTGCTTCTTGTTGAAAAATTATAATCAACATTAATAACACCAAAGAAATTTCGAGCCGTCTGGGAATAATAATAATTTCTCAAATTTACCGGAATGCTTAGAACAACTGACCTATTCTTCATACGTGCAGGTATTTCTTCATTAATGGCACACATTAAAACTGCTGCTAAAAATATTGTCAATGATGTTTTATGCTCCTTAACTATTGCCAAAATACAATCAACTGGTATAACTCCCTCTATTACGCGAATTCTGTACTCCGGCAATTTCAAACCCCTTAATTTATATGCTTTAATGGTTTTTTTCTTGGATGCAGGTCGATTACCCGAATAATATTTTTGAAAACTGTCATCCATTTTTTGTGTTCTTGAAGCATCATTGTCTAAAACAAGCACTTTATCCTTAAAAAAACTTTCATATTTTATGGTAATGTAATGGAAAACCAACGTCTTAAAAAACTGAATAGCTCCTGCTCCATCTGATAACGCATGATAAACTTCAAAACTTATTCGTTTTTTATAAAACATTACTCTAAAAAGTAATGTTTTGTTATTTTTATCGTAAAGCGTAGAACATGGAGGAAGATTTTCTTCTGTTACTACAGCCTTAAAACGACTTTTTTCAAAATAATACCAGAATAATCCGCTCTTAATTATTGATTTATAAAGTGGAAATGCTTCAATTGTAATATCAAGTGCTTGCTGCAAAGCCTGTTTGTCAACATTATCATACAATTCACATGCAAATCTAAACACTTTGGTATCACTATTTTTGCTGTTTGGAGGAAATATTTTAGCTGCATTATCAAGCTTGCTCCATTCAGAAACTTTTTTGTTTTTCAATCAATTCACCTCACAAAGAAAGTGGTTTATTATCTCATAACATAATTTAACCTGCGGAAATCTGGGAGGAAGTGCAAAAAAACCATGAAATGCATCCTTAACCCTGTATATTTCAACTTTATTACCGGCTTCCCTCAATTTTTTTCCGTATTTTTCTCCTTCATCACGAAGAGGACAGAATTCAGCAGTAATAATCAATGTATTAGGCTGATTTGTCAAATCTTCTTCTAAAAGAGGCGCAAAATAAGGATTTAATAAGTCTTCATTTTTGGATTTATATAAATCCATATAATCACATATTCTTTTAGAAGTGAGCAAATAATTTGTACCATTATCGTGAACAGACTGAAATGGAGATGTATCACTGTGATTATTATAAGTAGCAGGATACAATAATATTTGTTTATCTATGTGAAATTCCTTTCTGTCTCTTGCTAAAAGTGACAATGCTGCCGCTAAATTTCCCCCTGCGCTGTCTCCTATCAGCGTAACATGTTTATCATTAATTTCATTATTAGTTATAAATGCTTTAGCTACTTGATAACAATCTTCTAACCCTGCCGGGAATGGATTTTCCGGTGCAAGCCTGTAGTCAACTGAAACAACATTATGATTAGTCAATTTAGCCATATTAGCACATACTTTGCTATAACTGTCGATGTTTCCTGTTACCCATCCTCCTCCGTGTAAAAAAAGCAATATAGGATAATCTCCTTCATCTTCCGGAGAAAATATACGAACGGGAATACTATGATTTTCTGAATCCACCTGACAATCCATCGATTTAAAGAATGGCTTCAAATAATGTCTGTGTGTTAAATTTACAAAATTTCTGTGGAATATATAATTTTTCTTTACATCGATATCCTTGTAAGACAAAGTTTTTAAAGCAACTCTTACAACTTTATTTATAGCCATAGCTACCTCATCGTTATTATTTTACACTATTATATATATATTCATTATGTGTGTCCATTTATTTTTATCATTTTCGAAAATGCAATAGAATTTATTTCCTTTTATGGTTGACATTTATTTTTATTATATTACAATATAAAGTAAGAAAAAATTTTTCAGGAGGGTGTTATGCAAAAATATGTTTGTGATGCTTGTGGTTATGTTTATGATCCAGCCGAAGGAGATCCAGATAATGGTATACAACCTGGAACTTCATTTGATTCTCTTCCAGAAGATTGGGTATGCCCATTATGCGGAGTTGGAAAAGATATGTTCTCTCCGGAATAATCTTATAGTAAATACTAAGAATGGTGAAGTACACTTCATCATTCTTTTTATTTTTAATTTTCAAGAAATTTCCTTCACTAAATTCTCCACATTAAACTCCCTTATGCGTAAATAATACCCCAATATAATATTTATAAACAAAAAGCATATCTTTCGATATGCTTTTTAAATATTAAATAATTGTTCCACCGCCAATTACAATGTCACCGTCGTAAAAGACAACTGCCTGACCTGATGTTACCGCTCGTTGTTTATTCTTAAATTCCACAAGAATTTCATCATTTTCTATTGGATGCAGAACAGCTTCTGTTTCTTTTTGACTATATCTTGTTTTAACCATTGCTTTCATAGGAGAAATCAATTTTTCAACTGCTATAAAATTCAAATGTCTCGCTTCTAATCTGTTAGAATATAAATCTTCTTCATCCCCAATTGTAACAGTGTTTGCATCTTTATCTTTATTAACTACATATGCTCGTTTTCCAAAAGCAACACCAAGTCCTTTTCGTTGACCGACAGTATAATGTATTATACCTTGATGCTGTCCTATAACATTTCCATGTATATCCACAAATTTACCTTTTGGCGACTCGACACCCATTTCATTCTCCAAAAAACCTGCGTAATCCCCATCCTTAATAAAACATATATCTTGGCTGTCTGGTTTGCGAGAATTTATTAAGTCTCTTTCTTCTGCAATTTTTCTTACGTCAGTTTTAAACATTCCTCCAAGCGGCAACAGAGTCCTAGACAAATCTTGCTGAGAGAGAGTATAGAGTACGTAACTTTGATCTTTTGAGAGATCAACAGCTTTTTTCAATAAATACCTTCCACTCATTTTATCAAATTCAATTTGTGCATAATGACCTGTAGCTATATAATCTTTTTTCATAAGAATTGCTTTTTGAATAAGTTTTCTGAACTTTATGAAGCGATTACAATCTACACATGGATTTGGCGTGTTACCCATTTCGTAACTACGGACAAATTTTTGAATTACCTCTTCATTAAATTCTGCACTAAAATTAAAAACAAAATGCTCTATACCCAATTTACAGCAAATTTTTCTGGCATCTTCCTCATCTTCTAATGGACAACAAGTACTTATTTTGCATGGTGTTTCAATATCATTGCCGAATAATTTTAAAGTGGCACCACATATATCATAGCCCTGGTCTATAAGCAAGACTGCAGCAACTGAGCTATCAACTCCTCCGCTCATAGCAGCCATAACTTTTTTCTTCATTATTTTCTCCTATTCTAAAAAACAGGACATTTCTGCCCTGTTCTAATTAATTCATCTTTATGCATTATATAGCCATTACTTTTTGTTGTCAATTATTTTAAGCTATATTTATTCCTCTTGTTCTTGTTCTTTTTCTTTTTCTTGTTCTTGTTCTTGTTCTTGTTCTTGTACTAGTTCCTTTTCTTTTTTGTTGCTTTTTTCAACTATTGTAGAGAAAATAATACCTACTTCAAAAAGCAAAAGCATTGGAAACGCAAGCAACATTTGCGTTATAATATCTGGCGGAGTCAATATTGCAGCAACAACAAATATTATTAAAATTATATATTTACGGTTCTTTTTAAGGAAACTCACTTTTAAAATACGGAATTTTGTAAGTATAACCATGAGTATAGGCAGTTCAAATACAAATCCAAAAGATAAAAGTGTATTAACAACAAAGGATAAATAGTTGCTAAAACTAATCATTTCTTCTATATCAGTAATTTGAAATCCCATAAAGAACTGGAGCATTATCGGCAATACAACCATATATGAAAATACGATGCCTGCTACAAAAAATATACCTCCAACAAATAATGAGACAGCAATAGCCCTTTTCTCACCTTTTTTCAAGCCTGGGCTTATAAACATCCATATCTGCAATATCAAGAAAGGAGCGGATATTACAAGACCTCCAATCACAGCAATCTTAACATATGATAATAAAAGTTCAGCTGGAGCTATAAACACAAAGTTTATTTCTGGTGCAATATTTATAATATTCTTGACTATAATTTCAGCAAAATTATAAAATCCCATTACTGCAACTATAAGTACTATACTTGAATAAATGAGCCTTTTTCTAAGTTCGGATAAATGCTCTACAATTGTTAAGTTTCTTTCGTCTGATTTCTTTTTAACTTTTTTTCTCATCTTTTAAGCCTTCCGTCTTATCTTCAGTAGATTTATTTGAACTGGATTTAAATTCACTAAAAGCAAGTCCGATTGACTTTCCAATTTCTGGAAGCTTAGAAGGCCCAAATATAACGAACGCAATTCCAAATATTAATATTAATTCTGTAGCTCCTATTCTGCCCATGATATACCTCCCATCAACGTAAATTTATATTTATCACATAACAATCCACGTATTGCTACTCATTGACAATTAACTGTTATTGCAATAAAATTAACAATTTTAATTTTACTTCCTAATATATAATTTGTCAAGAAAAATGATTTTAATACAGCTCTGAAAGGTAAATCAATTTCTTACTTTCGGATTGTCTTAATTCTCAAATTGAAATTTCAATTTTTGATATTATCAACAGAAGCATGCAAAATT
>NZ_JAWQJF010000096.1:0-22197 GCF_033447055.1 Sedimentibacter sp. | reverse complement strand
TTTCAAATCTGTTTCATACGCAATGAAAGTTGAAGCAGCATTAAAAAACTATAATATACAATATAAAATAATACCAGTTCCAAGAAGCATAAGTTCAAGTTGCGGTCTGTGCATAAGATTTTTCAAGGAAGATATAGACAATTTAAAAACAATTATTGCTAATAACAGCTTGATTTATGACAATATTTATATGGATATTTAGCTATATTGCATATGATAAATAGCACCCGCATATAAAACCTATCAAAAGAGAAACAGCACTGCTTTTTCCTTTATGCAATATATTTGCTTCGGGAAGCAACTGGTTTGCAGATACATAAAGCATGCTGCTTGCAGCTGCAGAAAGGCAAAAAGCAATGAAATATTCAGATATGCCTCCAAGAGCGGCTCCAAAAACAGCACCAAATGCAGTGGGGAGTCCCGTAAGTAAAGTTAAAAGTATAACGGATAAAGGGGAAGCTCCTGCCATAACAAGGGGAACGCCGGCACTCATGCCTTCAGGAATATTGTGAGCAGCAATTAATATTCCTATTTTTATGCCTAAATTTTCTGAATATACTGAACTTGATCCTATCGCTACTCCTTCAGGAAAATTATGAAGGCTGAGACTTATGATTATTATGAAGCTCATTTTTATATAATTTAATTTTTTCCCTTTATACTTAGTTAATTTATTAGCCGGTATCATTTCTTCAGCAAAAAATACTGCAATCAAGCCGATGACAAGACCTAGCGTCACTATAAAAAATCCACCTATTTCATATGCTTCCGGCATAAGGTCAAAAGCTATTATAGCAAGCATTATGCCTGCTGCAAAGCTAAGCAGTCCGGATACTGTTTTGTCGCTTGGCTTTTTTATTAAAACGGATATTATGCCTCCTATGCAAGTGCCGATTCCGCCTATTATAAATCCTACAATAAAATAATAAATTATATCCAAAAGTTCCTCCTATTTAGTTATCTTAGTAATATATATGCAAATATAATGTTTTCAGAAATTAAATATTTATTAAGAAGTAAGTTCTTGTACATAAAGTTAATGTAGTATATAATAAAAAATTGTAGAACGAAATTTATTCATTTTGTTGTGTATAAAATTAATAAAAAGGAAGCACAAATGGAAAAGGAAATAAATACAAAAATAGTAAAAATGGATCCTGACAATATAGATTATAATATTATTAAGGAAGCTGCAGATATTATAAATAACGGCGGCATAGTTGTATTTCCCACAGAAACAGTCTATGGAATAGGTGCGGATGCGTTAAATGATGAAGCAGTTGATAAAATATTCAAAGCTAAAGGAAGACCGCAAGATAATCCATTAATTGTACATATCGCGGAATTTGATGAATTGTACGGTTTGGCAAAAGAAATTCCTGAAAGTGCAAAAATTTTAGCTGAAAAATACTGGCCTGGACCTCTCACTATGGTATTGTATAAAAAGGATATTTTATCAGATAAAATAACAGCAGGACTGGATACAGCAGCAATAAGGCTTCCTGAAAATAAAATTGCTCTTGCTCTAATTAAAGCGAGCAAAAAACCAATAGCAGCACCAAGCGCAAATACATCAGGCAAACCAAGTCCCACAGAAGCTTCTCATGTCATTGAAGACCTCATGGGCAAAGTTGACATGATTATTGACGGAGGAAGCACTTACATAGGTGTGGAATCTTCAGTTGTAGACATGACAGCTGAAATACCGATGATATTAAGACCGGGCGGAATAACAAAAGAAGACATTGTAAGTGTTCTTGGAGAGTGTGATTATGATCCTGCAATTATAAGAAGCGACGAAAAAATTGTTCCGAAATCTCCCGGTCAAAAGTACAGGCATTATCATCCAAAAGCTACAGTAATATTATATAAAGGAACAGAAGAAAATATAGCATGTAAAATAAATGAGGATTATGAACAGCTCGCTTCAGAAGGAAACAAAGTAGGCATAATGTCCACTGTGCAGACAGAAAAATATTATGTAGGTAAAACTACAATTTGCTGCGGAGACAGAACAAACCCTATCACTATTTCGTCTAATTTGTTTAAAGACTTAAGAAATTTTGATCATATGGGTATGGATATTATACTTGCAGAAGCAGTTGACGAAAATGGACTTGGAAAAGCAATAATGAACAGATTAGGAAAAGCTTCCAACAAAACAGTAACTGTGTGAGGCGGAATATGAATATTTTATTTGTTTGCACCGGAAATACCTGCAGAAGCAGCATGGCAGAAGGTATTTTTAAATATTTGCTTAAAAATAAAAATATTGAAAATATTAATATATCATCGGCTGGAATAAGCGCGTGTGAAGGAGAAAAAGCCAATGAAAAAGCTATAAGCGTTTTGAAAAGTCAAGGTATTGATATAACAAGCCACAAGGCAAGACAGCTTACTGATAATATAATAGAAGCTTCGGATTTAATTTTAACTATGACATATAATCATAAAATGGCCATACAAAGGTATGCGCCAAAAGCTTCTAAAAAAGTATTTACTTTAAAAGAATTTTCTAGTACATTTAATGAAGAAAATGTTGAATACAATTTTGACATTGATGACCCATTTGGAATGGATTATAATGTGTATGAACGAAGTATGGAAGAAATAAAATCAGAACTTGAAAAAATTATAATAAATATAAATAAGATAACTATGGATTAGTGATACTCAACCTATAGTAAATTGGAGGAAAGATGAAAATAGTGCTTGCATGTGATCATGGAGGATTTGAATTAAAAGAAGCAGTTAAAGAACATTTAATAAAAAATGGATATGACGTAAATGATATAGGAGTGTATAATACAAATTCTGTTGATTATCCTGATTATGGCAAAAATGCTGCAGAAATTGTAGCTAAAAATGAAGCTGACAAGGGTATAGTAATTTGCGGAACCGGAATAGGAATATCCTTAGCTGCTAATAAAGTAAAAGGGATAAGATGTGCTTTGTGTACCAATGAATATATGGCAAAAATGTCCAGAATGCATAATGATGCAAATATGCTTGCTATGGGAAACCGTGTAATTGGACATGGAGTTGCTTTAGACATAGTTGATGTATGGCTTTCAACAGCTTTTGAAGGTGGAAGACATGAAGTCAGAGTAAAAAAACTAATGGAAATAGAAAAAAACTATAAAGAAGAGGAATAGAGATGACTAGTTATTTTATAGCTTTTATTTCCGCTGTAATTATATCGTTTATAATGACCCCACTGGCAAGGAGGCTTGCGATTAAGGTTGGAGCTCTTGATATTCCAAAAGATCCGAGAAAAATTCATAAAAAACCAATACCATACTTTGGTGGGTTAGCAATATATGTTTCAATAATTGCATGTATGTTCGTATACATGCCTAATACAACAACAAAATTATTTATTATGGCAGGAGCTACAATTATAGTTCTCACTGGAATCGTGGACGATATGTATGGCATGCCTGCAAAAGTTAAAATGCTGATGCAGATAATAGCGGCAGCGGTTGCAATTAAAGGAGGAGTTCAAATACATTTTATTTCAAATCCCCTTTCAGCAACTGGAATGAGTTATCTACTTTCATGGTTATCTATTCCTATATCATTGTTTTGGATAGTAGGAATTACAAATACAATCAATTTAATAGATGGTTTGGATGGACTTGCTTCAGGTGTTGCAAGTATTGCTGCGACAACTTTATTGTTTACGGCAGCAACATTAGGACATGATTTTATAATGATGCAATATGCAATAATTGCAGGAGCTTCTCTTGGATTTTTGCCATTTAACTTTAATCCTGCTAAAATTTTCATGGGAGATACAGGTTCTCTTTTGCTTGGATACATGCTTGCTGTCACATCTGTTTCTGGCATGGTAAAAAGTGTTGCAGCTGTTGCTTTGGCAGTTCCAGTATTTGCACTTGGGTTGCCGATTTTTGATACAACTTTTGCAATTATCAGAAGATATATTAATAAAAAACCTATAATGCAAGCAGACAAGGATCACCTTCATCACAAACTCATGAAAATTGGACTTAATCAAAGGCAGACAGTCTTAGTGATGTATTTTATAAGCATGGTGCTAGGAATCGTTGCTGTAATCATAGCTGATGCAGATCCTTTTATCGGAATTGTTGTGGCAACAGTAGTAGTAATTGCAGTATTTTACTTTGCGAGAAAAGTAGGGTTATTTAAAAGAAAAGAACAATAACGGAGGTTATGATGAATAAAATTAAAGTGCTTGTTGTTTTTGGAACACGACCAGAAGCCGTAAAAATGGCGCCGATTGTAAAAGCTCTTAAAAATGACCAAGAACATTTTATTTCTAAAATATGTGTTACAGCTCAACACAGGGATATGCTTGATCAGGTTTTAAGGATTTTTGATATTGAACCTGATTATGACTTAAATATATTTCAAAGCGGTCAGACTCTCACACAAATAACATGCAGGGCTTTGACGGGATTAGAAGGGGTAATTGAAGAATTTAAACCTGATTTAATTTTGGTACAAGGAGATACAACAACAGTATTTTCAGGTGCTCTTGCAGCTTTTTACCATCAGGTGAAAATTGGTCATGTTGAAGCAGGCTTAAGAAGCGGAAATTTATATTCTCCATATCCTGAGGAAGCAAACAGAATGCTTACAGGTGTTTTAACTGATTTTCATTTTGCTCCTACAACTACATCTAAAAATAACCTTTTGCGAGAAGGATACGATGAAAGTAAAATATTTATAACAGGAAATACTTCAATAGATGCATTGAGCTGGGTAATTGATAAAAATTATAAATTTGAAGATGAAATACTGAACAATATAGATTTTGAAAATAAAAAAGTGATATTATTGACAGCTCACAGAAGAGAGAATATTGGTGAACCTATGGAGAATATTTTTAATGCTGTAAGAGAAATAGCTGAAAAAAATAAAGACGTTGAAGTAATATATCCAATGCATTTAAATCCAAAGGTAAGAGAAATAGCAAGAAATATTTTTAAAGACATGAATAGTGTACATTTAATTGAACCGCTGGACTACCTTCCTTTTACAAATTTGATGTCTAAGTGCTACCTTGTTGTAACTGATTCGGGAGGGGTGCAGGAAGAAGCTCCGTCTCTGGGAAAGCCTGTTCTTGTTGTAAGAAAAGAAACTGAAAGACCGGAAGGAATTGAAGCTGGAACAGCTAAGCTTGCAGGAACAAAAAGAGAAGTAATTTATAATGATCTTGATTTGCTCTTAAACAATGAAGAAGAATATAAAAGCATGGCATATGCCGTTAACCCATATGGAGACGGAAGAGCTGCAGAACATATAATAGAAGCTATTAAGGAAAAGATGATGATGTAAAATAAGGTTGGCCTTAAATTATTAAAAAAGTCCATTTGTGTCATCCTGAACGATGGTGAAGGATCTGTGCGCAGTTAAGTGATGAGATCCTTCGCTATCGCTCAGGATGACAGGGCATACACAGTCTCGTTCACCAATTTATTTATTCACTATCGTTCACATAAATTGGGAACTCGTTGCGGTTGACCTACCATCCATTTTTTAGAAAAAATACTCTAAAAAATGGGGTTAGGGCATACAAAAAATATATTGACAAATTATTTTTTTTATATTATACTTCGAATATCAAAATATTCGAACAAGAATAAATAATAAAGTCAAAAGAATAGATATTCAAAACATCAAATTTATGGAGGAAACAATGATTTTAGAAAAAGTTAAGGCAATTTTAGTAGAGGAATTAGACGTAGAAGAAGAAAATATAAAGCTTGAAAGTAAAATAAAAGATGATTTGGGAGCAGATTCACTGGATTTATTTGAACTAATTAGCAAAATTGAAGATGAACTTGATACTACAATCGATGAAGAAGATTATGGTAAACTTGTTACAGTTGGAGATATAGTTAACTACGTTACAGACAAAAATAATTAAAGCAATAATTAGAAGACGCCTGCAGGGCGTTTTCTCATATGTAGAGTAAGATTAAAAGAAATGTATAATTAGAGAAGAATATGTTGAGGAGTCTATATGATTAATACAATTTTATGCAGCCTGTTGAACATAAAGTATCCCATTTTTCAGGGCGGTATGGCGCAAATATCTGATGCGGGATTAGCTGCTGCAGTATCGGAAGCAGGAGGATTGGGTGTAATTGCTTCAGGCAACAACACACTGGAATCAATCATAAGTGAAATACGGAAAATAAAAGCATTAACCGATAAACCCTTTGGTGTTAATGTTATGCTTTTAAGTCCATATGCAGAAGAAGTGAGCAAGCTGCTTATTGAAGAAAAAGTGCCGGTTATTATTACTGGAGCAGGAAATCCGGGAAAGTTCATGAAACTTTGGAAAGAGCAGGGAATAAAGGTTATTCCTGTCGTACCGTCAGTTGCTTATGCAAAACATCTGGAAAAAGCAGGGGCAGATGCTATAATATGCGAAGGAACAGAATCCGGTGGACATGTGGGGGAAATAACAACTATGTGTCTTACACCCCAGGTTGTTGACGCAGTTAAAATTCCTGTTATTGCAGCGGGTGGGATCGGTGATGGAAGAGGAATTGCAGCAGCATTAAGCTTGGGAGCTCAGGGAGTTCAAATAGGAACAAGGTTTTTATTGGCAAAAGAATGCAATGTTCACCGAAATTACAAAGATAAAGTAATTAAAGCCAACGATACAGATACAGCTGTTACAGGCAGAAAAACAGGACATCCGGTTAGAGTTTTGAAAAACAAACTTGTTAATCAATTTAAAGAAATAGAAAAGAACAACGGCTCAGTTGAAGAAATGGAACAGCTGGGAAGAGGCAGACTTTACAAAGCAGCTGTTGAAGGTGATGTAGATTATGGTTCTGTTATGTCAGGACAAATTGCAGGTTTGGTAAACAAAGAACAGAGCTGCAAAGAAATTATCACAGAAATGTTTAATGAAGCGGAAAGTATTATGAATAACTTAAGTTCATTTATTTCAGGAGGCAGCAATGAATAAGACAGCTTTTGTATTTCCAGGGCAAGGTGCCCAATATGCAGGAATGGGAAAAGAGTTTTATGACAATTTTAAGGAAAGCAAAGAAATTTTTCAAAGAGCAAATGAAGCTTTAGGTTTTGATATTGCAAAGTTGTGTTTTGAAGGTCCTGATGCAGATTTGAGCATTACTAAAATAACACAGCCTGCTTTATTGACAGTGTGCATGGCGATTTATGAAGTGCTTAAGAAAAATACTAAGACTGAATCTGTTATAATGGGAGGATTAAGTCTTGGAGAATATTCAGCATTAACTGCAGCAAATGCCATGGATTTTGAAACTGCAGTTAAACTTGTTTACAACAGAGGAAATTATATGCAAAATGCGGTACCTGTAGGTGAAGGTGGAATGCTTGCACTTCTAGGATGCTCAGATGAAGACGCGATTGCTTTTTGCAAGAATGTTACGTATAGATTTGGTTTGTTAGAACCTGCAAATTTCAACTGCCCCGGTCAAATTGTCGTTGGTGGCAAAAGCAGTGCCATTGAAAATGCAATTCAGGAAACAAAAGAATTTAACATTAAAAGAGCCGTTAAACTTCAAGTGAGTGCGCCGTTTCACACTTCAATGTTAAAACCTGCAGGATTGAAATTAAAAGAAGATTTAAATAAGATTATATTTAAAAAGCCTTCCTGTGACGTTATTTCAAATGTTGACTCAGAGTATTACATAAGTGATACTTCTATTTCCGACAAGTTGGAAAGACAAGTGTACAATCCGGTGAGGTGGGAAGCATGTGTAAGGAAAATGATAGCAGACGGTGTAAATACATTTGTGGAAATAGGACCTGGCAAGACATTATCTAGTTTTATAAAGAAAATCGATAAAAATGTTAAGTCAATAAACATAGAAAATATTGCAAACCTCGAAGAATTCATACAATTGTCTTATATTTAACGGATATTTTAAGCAATACAATATCATTAGAAAGGAAAATTATGAAAACTGCTATTATAACAGGAGCTTCCAAAGGAATTGGAGCAGCAATTGCATTAAAACTGAATGAACTTGGATACAACCTTGTTTTGAATTACAGAAGCAATACTAGCTCAATGGAGGAGTTAATAAATAATTTTGTTAATAAAGAAACTATAAATATAACAGTTAAATGTGACATATCTAATTACGGTGATGCTAAAAAATTAATTGATGAAGCATATGATAATTTTGGAACAGTTGATGTTTTAATAAATAATGCAGGAATAACAAAAGACAATATTCTTCCTCTAATGACTGAGGATGAATTTGATGAGGTTATAGATACTAATTTAAAAGGAACATTTAATTGTTGTAAACATATAGCTAAAAGAATGATAAAACAAAAACATGGCAGAATTGTAAATATATCATCTGTGGTAGGTTTGTCAGGAAATGCAGGTCAGGTAAATTATGCTGCTTCAAAAGCAGGTGTAATTGGTATGACAAAATCCATTGCAAAGGAGTTAGGTAAAAAAAATGTATTAGTAAATGCCATAGCTCCAGGATTTATACAAACTGAAATGACTGATAAAATTCCAGAAGATATAAGAAATGAAATGATAAAAAATATACCTTTGCAAAGATTAGGTCGCCCAAGTGATATTGCAGATGCTGTTGAATTTTTAATATCGGATAAAGCGTCGTATATTACGGGTCAAGTATTGTCGATAAACGGCGGATACTATATGTAAAGAATAATTATTCTATTTATGATAATATTTGGAGGAAAAATGAAAAGAAGAGTTGTAATAACAGGAATAGGCGTTATTAGTCCTATTGGTTCAGGCACAGAATTTTGGGAAAATGTTAAAAAAGGAAAATGTGGAATCAGTCCTATAGAATCTTTTGATACAACAGATTTCAGCGTTAAATTAGCAGCAGAAGTAAAAGATTTTGATCCTGCGTTATACATGGATAAAAAAGAATCCAAAAGACAGGATAGATATAGCCAGTTTGCAGTTGCTGCAGCAGATATAGCTGTTAAAAATTCCGGATTAGACATCGAAAAAGTTGACAGTGACAGATTTGGTGTAATTGTTGGAAGTGCGGTTGGCGGTATTCATACCATTGAAACTGAACATGAAAAATTGCTCGCTAAAGGTCCTGGTAAAATTTCAACATTTTTTATACCTATGATGCTATCTAACATTGCATCAGGACTAATTGCAGTAAAATATAAGGCAAAAGCTGTTAATATATGTACAGTTACAGCTTGTGCAACAGGTGCTAATGCAATTGGTGAATCTTATAAGAGAATACAAGATGGAATATGTGATGTTATGATTGCAGGGGGTAGCGAAGCCGCTATAACTCCATGCTCTATAGCAGGTTTTACCGCATTGACTACACTTTCAACAACAACAGATGTGAATAGAGCATCAATACCTTTTGACAAGGAAAGAAACGGTTTTGTTATGGGTGAAGGAGCAGGAATAATGGTGCTTGAAGATTATGACCATGCTGTCAACAGAGGAGCGGAAATATATGCAGAGCTAGTAGGATATGGTGCAACACGTGATGCTTACCATATGACAAGTCCTGATCCAAGCTCAGAAGGAGCTTCAAAAGCTATGTTGAATGCTATCAATGATGCAGGTATTGAGCCTGAAGATATTGGCTATATTAATGCACATGGAACAAGTACAATATATAATGATAAATTTGAAACACAAGCTATTAAGAATATTTTTAAAGAAAATGCGAAAAATGTACCTATAAGTTCTACTAAGTCCATGACAGGACATTTGTTAGGTGCTGCCGGAGCTGTTGAAGCAATAGTTTGTGCAAAAGCACTTGAAGACAGTTATATACCAGCAACAATTAATCACCAGGTTACTGATCCGGAATTGGGTTTAAATTTTGTACCTAATGAAGGAATTTCAAAAGAATTTGATTATGCATTATCTAATGCTTTTGGATTTGGTGGTCATAATGCAGCCTTAGTAATTAAAAAATACAAAGGAAATTAAGGCAAATATTATGGAATATAATTCGAGCGAAATACAAAAAATAATTCCACACAGATTTCCCATGTTGTTGATTGATAAAATCGTTGAGCTTCAAGAAGGCGAAATGGCTGTGGGTATAAAAAATGTAACAATTAATGAGCAGTTTTTCCAGGGACATTTCCCTGGAAATCCTGTGATGCCTGGTGTTTTAATTATAGAAGCGTTGGCTCAGACAGGAGCTGTCGCTATTTTATCTCTGGATAAATTTAAAAATAAGACAGTTTATTTCGGAGGAATTAAAAGTGCAAAGTTTAAAAAGAAAGTATGTCCGGGTGATACTTTAAAACTTTTTGTAAAAATAACAAAACTAAAAGCAAATTTTGGAATTGGAAGCGCAACAGCATATGTTGATGATGAAATTGCAGTAGAAGCTGAACTTATATTTGCTGTTGAATAAAAATATGTCGTTTTTTTCACAAAAAAAAATTCCCCATTATAGAAAAATGTGTTATAATATATCATGGCACATTTTTTTATTTATAGTGATATTATGATTCTTTAGTGTATTTCATTTCTCAATAGATTAAAGTACAGTCTTACTATTCTCTAGGATGTTGTTTTAATACTAGTGAAAACGATTGTTTATTTATTATATGTAATTTTATTCTTTTTAATATCTAGGTTCTATGCTATAATGTACATGTTCAATAAATATGTACATGCTTAATTGAACTATAGTATCCAAAAAGATATTTAAATATAATAATGGGGTGGTAATATGGACGATAAATTTTTTAGTGAAAATGAAATGCATAATACATGCTATATGAGAGAAAAATGTTTAAGGTATAAAGTTTGCCCGATGGTTTTGGTTCAGCAGTTGCTTTCTGGTAAAAGAAAAATAATGATATTATGGTATTTAAGCGGTAAAGTATTAAGGTTTAATGATATTAAAAAAAGGCTTCCTGATGTTACGCCAAAAATGCTTACTCAGCAGTTAAGAGGTTTGGAAGAAGATCATCTTATATTTAGACATGTTTATCCGGTTGTTCCACCAAAAGTTGAATATGGACTAACTGATCTTGGAGAGAAAATTATTCCTATTCTTGAAATGATGCATGGATTTGGTGCAGAATATTTGGAACTTGGTTATAAGGATAATAATAAAGAAATATCATAATTAAAGTATCTTTTTAGATACTATATTACAAAAAAGTGCGTACTTGCTAAAACTGCACTTTGCAAATATACTAGTGAAATAGTTTTCTTGGACGTATAGTTTTAATAGGGATATTCTATATGAAATGTATCAATTTAAATGATTGTTATATTAGAAAACAAATGTATTGGTTTTTGAAAATATTATAATAGAGGTGGTGGTATATTGTCTATTGAAATTATCAAGGTAATAAAGGATGCAGAAGAAAAAGCTGAAGTTATTAAAAAAGAAGCTGTTCAGCAATCAAAACAAATTATTACCAATGCTAATGCTGAAGTAACAAAAATTGTAGATGAGGCAAAAGAAGATGCTTATGCTAAAAGAGCGGAAGTTCTTAAAGAGGCAGAAGCCCAGAGTCAGCTTTTTTATGACAGCATTGTCAGTGATGCTGCAAAAGAGTGTGAAGACATTTTGAAGAATGCAGACAAACATATGGATGATGCAGCTTCGATTATACTGGAAAGGATAGTGAAGGCCAGTGGCAATAGTTAAGATGAACAGAATAAGCATTATAGGTCTAAACAGCATAAAATCATCGTTAATAAAAGAACTTATGGATTCTGGAGTTGTGGAAATAAGTGCCCAGGATTCAAAACTTAGCGATCAGGATTGGATGCCGTATATTAAAAAAGACGGCAATGAAAATGAAGTTTCAAACTATGATGTGAGAATATCTAGAATTAATGAAGTGTTAAACAGTATTGAAAAATATGATGTCAGAAAAAAACCATTATTTGTAACAAGAAAGTCTATATCGTCGAAGGAGTATGAAGCTGCACTGCTGAACAATGATAAAGCTGAGGAAAACGTAGCTATTGTACTAAAATTGAACAAATCCCTATGTGAGTTTGTTTCTGAGGAGAATAAAATTCAGACAGCCATACTTAGTTTAAATCCATGGAAGGGTTATGAGATGCCTCTTGAGCTTTCGGATACTAGGTATACAAGCATACTTACGGGTGTGGTTCCAACAATTGCTGATATTGAAAAACTTAAGGTTGATTTAGACAAAAAAACAGATAACTATTTTATGAATATTGTTGGTAGCGATAAGGACCAGCATTATATATCAATAATTTGTTTGACAAAGGAAAAAGAAGAAGTAAATGACATTTTGAAGCAGTATGGTTTCAATTTGGTACTTTTTAAAAATTTGACAGGTACTACTGTTGAAAATATCGCGCAATATGAAAATAAATTAAAAGATATAGCTGTAAAAAAAGAAACGATTGAAAAAAGCATCGCGGAATATGTAAAGTTCAAAGAAGAAATGCAATTATTCCATGATCATCTTGTAATTGAAAGGGATAAAAAGAAAATATTAAGCAATATGCTGAAAACTGAAACTACATTTTATATTGCAGGATGGATACCTGAAGAAAGCAAGGAACAAGTTTTGCTAATATTGAATAAACATCAGTGCTGGTATGAAATTACAGTACCGGAAAAAGGAGAAGAAACTCCTATAGCAATAAAAAACAATTCTTTTTCTCAGCCATTTGAGTCAGTTACAGAGTTGTACAGTCTTCCTTCGGCATCAAACATTGATGCTACCCCGTTTATGGCTCCTTTTTACTTCATATTCTTCGGACTTATGCTAGCAGATGTAGGCTATGGCATAATCATGTCTGTTGTATGTTTTGTGGTATTAAAAAAGTTTGCAATTGAGGGAACCCTTCGAAAAATGTTGAATATGTTTTTTTATTGCGGCTTATCCACAATATTTTGGGGAGTGATGTTCGGAAGCTGGTTTGGAGATGCTTTCACTGCAATTGCAAAGGTTATGTTCCATACGGATTTTGTTATAAAGCCAATTTGGATCAATCCTATAGAAGAACCAATGGTGTTATTAATTGCTTCATTTATATTTGGGATAATTCATTTGTTTTTCGGTATGGGTTTAAAGGCATATATGCTCATTCGTGATGGTTATGCCCTCGATGCTCTGTTTGACATAGGATTTTGGTATGGATTTATTATAGGAATTGCAATGTGGCTTTTTGGAAATACTATAATGCTAGGATTAGGTTTAATAGGAAAATGGATGACTATAGTATTTGCATTAGGGTTGGTTTTAACTCAAGGTCGTTCAAAGAAGGGTATTTTTTCAAGATTATTAAGTGGTGTACTGAGCTTATACAATGTAACAAGTTATTTAAGCGATGTACTTTCATATTCAAGACTGTTGGCATTAGGACTTGCAACCGGAGTTATTTCTTCAGTAATAAGTGTGCTTGGTTCATTGGGAGGCGACGGAATTTTTGGTTCTATCTTGCTTATTGTAGTAATGATATTTGGTCACACGTTCAACTTTGCTATCAATGGACTTGGAACATTTGTCCATGCAGCGAGACTTCAGTATGTAGAATTTTTCGGTAAATTTTATGAAGGCGGGGGAGATGCTTTCAATCCTTTTACTAAAAAAACAAAATATATTAAAATCAATTAGGAGGAAATTTTAATGGAACAACTTTTAACAACTGGAAATTTTTTAGCTATCTTAGGTGCTGCTATAGCAGCCTTGGCTGGCTGCGGTAGTGCGATAGGAATTGGATATGCTGGTTCAGCTGCATCAGGAGTTGTGGCTGAGGATCCTAAGAAATTTGGATCAACACTGATTTTACAGGCTCTTCCAGGAACTCAAGGTATTTATGGTTTATTGATAGCTTTCATAATTTTGAATAAAATAGGTTTTTTAAGCGGAAGTATGGCTGCATTGACAGCTGCTCAAGGAGGATACTTTTTTGCAGCCTCTCTTCCTATAGGCATAGTAGGCATAGTTTCTGCTATTCACCAGGGTAAAGTATGTGCATCAGGTATTATGCTGATTTCAAAAAAACCTGAACAAATAGCTAAAGCTATGGTTTATGCAGCAATGGTTGAAACATATGCAGTATTGGCTTTGCTTATTTCATTCCTTATAATCAATGGCATTATAATTTAATTGAGTTATACCAAAGTATCTAAATTTATAAATAAGGATGTGAAGAAATGAGCATTGATAATATTACATTAAGTATTTTAGATGATGCAAAAAACATTGCTGAAAGTTCTCTAGTAAATGCTGAGAAAACTAAGCAAGATATTATAAAGAATGCTATGAATGAAGCAGAAGCAATAAAAAAAACAATTGCTGAGGAAGCCATTATAGAAGCTGAAAATTTAAAGAACAGAAAAATTTCTGCAGCAGAGCTCCAAAAGAGAAAAATGCTGTTGAGTGCAAAGCAGGAATCAATCAAAAAAGGTTTTGAAGCAGCCCTTACGAAACTAAAAACAATGCCAGAGGAGCGATATTTAAGTTATCTGGCAGATGAAATTGCGAAAATTCCAAACTGTGAAGGAATAATAATTTTAAATGAAACAGACAGAGAAAGAATTGGCGAAAAGTTAGTAAAGGCTGTCAACGAAAAGCTGAAGGCTGAGAAAATTTCATTGAGTAAAAACACTGTTCAAGCAAGCGGAGGTTTTGTGCTAAAAAATGGAAACATTGAAATAAACAGCACCTTTGAGACCATATTGGATTCCATGAAGGATGAACTTACTAATGAAGTTGCAAATGCGCTTTTTAAATAATTTTCCTGCTTGAAAGGAGGAATGGCTTTGGCAAAGATAAAGGATACCGACTATCTGTTTTCTACTGCAAGGGTTAGAAGTGCTGAAAAGAACATGCTTACCCGTGAGAAAGCAGAAAAAATGATAGATGCAAAAACTACGGAAGATGCCATAAGGGTATTGTATGACCTAAATTATGGAACATGTAATGAAATTGTTGACCCTGATGATTATGAAAAACTTTTGAGTGATGAGCATAAAAAAGCATATGACTTCATTACATCTATTGCTCCCGATTTGAATTTCTTCAATATGTTTTTGTATCCATATGATTATCACAACTTGAAGGTAATCATGAAATCGGAATATTTGGGAATTGATGCTTCTGATTCGATGGTTGATACTGGCAGCATCAATTTGAAAGTTCTTAAATATTCTGTGAAGGAAAGAGACTTCAATCTTCTCACTGAAAATATGGGGAGGGCTTTAAAAGAAGTAATTGATACTTTTCCAAAAACTAATGATCCGCAAATAATAGATATTATTTTTGATAAATATTGCTATGATGAAATGCTTGAATCAGCTGAAAAAACTGGAAGCAGTTTTATGATAGGCTATATAAAAATGCAGATTGATACAATCAATTTAAAAACTTTTGTCAGACTAAAGAAAATCAATAAGCCAAGAGATTTTTTCAGCAAAGTATTTTTAGATGGCGGAAATATTAATGAACAGTTTTTTTTCAAAAATTATGACGAGCCTTTTGAAAAATTTGCAGATCAGCTTACAGCATATGATTTTAAGGAAGTATTTATTGAGGGGACAAATGCCCTTGAAGAAACTGGAAAGTTCATAACAATGGAAAAGCTTCTGGACAACAAACTTGTTAAACATATTAAAAATTCCAAATATGTTCCATTTGGTATTGAACCTCTTGCAAGTTATCTAATTGCAAAAGACAATGAAATTAAGATTGCAAGAATTATTATGGCAGGCAAACTTGCAGGCATCTCGCCTGAACTTTTGAGAGAAAGGTTGAGAGATACTTATGTATAAGATTGGTGTTATAGGAGATAAACAAAGTGTCCTGGGTTTCAAGGCTGTGGGTTTAGATGCTTTCGGATGTGCAACAAAGGAAGAAGCAAAGCTTACACTTCGGGAAATTGCAAAGGCGGATTATGCAATAATTTATATAATGGAACACCTTTATGCTGAAATCAAGGATACTGTTAATGAATACAATGAAATGCGTCTGCCGGCCATTATACCGATTCCTGGTATGAAGGGTACTCTCGGCATCGGAGTGCAGAATATTAAAAAGGCAGTTGAAAGGGCAGTTGGTGCTGACATATTGTTTAACAACGACTAATTAATGTATATAAAATGAAAGCAGGTGATTTTTTTAATGAGCCAAGGTAGAGTAGTAAAAATATCCGGTCCGCTTGTTATTGCAGAGGGTATGAAAGAAGCAGACATGTACGACGTTGTACGTGTAAGCGAACAAGGTTTGATAGGTGAAATAATAGAGATGCGTGGTGAAATGGCATCTATACAGGTATATGAAGAAACAGCAGGGTTAGCTCCAGGTGCTCCGGTTGTAACAACAGGAGCTCAATTGTCAGTTGAACTTGGACCTGGTCTTATTGAAACAATATATGATGGAATCCAGCGTCCTCTTGAAGAAATCAGGAGGATAGCAGGACCTAACATAGCAAGAGGAATAAGTGTACCATCTCTTAACAGAGAAAAGAAATGGGATTTTGTGCCTGTTGCAAAAGCAGGAGATAAAGTACAAACAGGGGACATAATAGGTACAGTACAAGAAACTATTGTTGTACAGCAAAAAATAATGGTACCTTACGGCATCAGCGGTACAATTACAGAAATAAAAAGTGGAAGCTACACAGTTGAAGAAACTGTATGTGTTGTTAAAAAGGATAACGGTGAAACTGTTAATTTAACAATGATGCAAAAATGGCCAGTAAGAAAAGGGCGTCCATATAAGGAAAAATTAGTTCCTGAAAGACCTCTTGTTACTGGACAAAGAGTTATTGATACGCTGTTCCCTATTTCTAAGGGTGGTGTTGCAGCTGTTCCGGGACCATTTGGAAGCGGTAAAACAGTTGTTCAGCATCAGCTTGCAAAATGGGCAGATGCTGAAATAGTTGTATATATAGGTTGCGGTGAACGTGGCAATGAAATGACAGACGTACTTATGGAATTCCCTGAATTGAAAGACCCAAGAACAGGGGAATCACTGATGAAACGTACTGTATTAATTGCTAACACATCTGATATGCCTGTTGCTGCTCGTGAAGCAAGTATTTATACAGGTATTACAATTGCTGAGTATTTCAGAGACATGGGTTATTCAGTTGCTTTAATGGCAGACTCCACTTCACGTTGGGCTGAAGCACTCCGTGAAATGTCAGGACGTCTTGAAGAAATGCCTGGTGAAGAAGGATACCCTGCATACCTTGCATCACGTCTTGCTCAATTTTATGAAAGAGCAGGAAGAGTAATAAGCTTAGGAACAGAAGGAAGAGAAGGAACACTTTCTGCCATAGGAGCAGTATCACCTCCTGGTGGAGATATTTCTGAACCTGTTTCTCAAGCAACGCTTCGTATTGTAAAAGTATTCTGGGCACTTGATGCACAGCTTGCATACAGACGTCACTTCCCTGCAATTAACTGGCTTAGCAGCTACTCATTGTATGTTGACAGACTTAGCAAGTGGTTTGATGAAAATGTAGCTAAAAACTGGTCAGATATGCGTTCTGAAACGATGAAGCTTTTACAGGAAGAAGCAGAATTAAATGAAATAGTTCAGTTGGTCGGAGTTGATTCATTGTCCGTTGGCGACAGATTAAAGCTTGAAGCAACTCGTTCCATAAGAGAAGATTATTTGCATCAAAATGCGTTCCATGAAGTTGATACGTATACATCACTTGAAAAGCAACATAAGCTGCTTACGCTTATTTTGAAATATTACAATGATGGAATAAAAGCATTAGATGAAGGAGCTGACTTTAAAGCTCTTGCAGATCTTGCTGTAAAAGAAAAAATAGGAAGATTTAAATATACTGAAGAAAAAGACATACAGGAAGCATTTGATAATATCAAAAATCAAATTGAAACTGAAATGTCAGCTCTTGTAGCAAGCAAGGAGGTTGAATAGCATGATTAGAGAATATAAAACTATTTCTGAGGTAGCAGGACCTTTAATGCTTGTTAAAAATGTTGAAAATGTAGCATATGATGAACTGGGAGTGATTGAACTTCCAAGTGGAGAAACAAGAAGCTGCAGAGTTCTTGAAATAAACGGCAGCAATGCATTGGTGCAATTATTTGAAAGTTCAGCAGGAATAAACCTTGCAGAGAGCAAAGTTAAATTTCTTGGAAGAGGTATGGAATTAGCTGTATCATACGATATGCTTGGACGTGTATTTGATGGACTTGGAAGACCTATTGACAATGGTCCTGAAATAATACCCGAAAAGAGAATGGATATAAGCGGTCTGCCAATGAATCCTTCAGCAAGAGACTATCCTGATGAATTTATACAAACAGGAGTTTCAGCAATAGATGGATTGAATACACTGGTAAGAGGTCAGAAATTGCCTATATTCTCAGGCTCAGGTTTGCTTCATGCGGATCTTGCTGCACAAATTGCACGTCAATCCAGGGTTTTAGGAACTGATTCAAAGTTTGCAGTTGTTTTCGCTGCAATAGGTATCACATATGAGGAAGCGGATTTCTTCATTTCTGATTTTAGAAAAACAGGAGCAATTGACAGAACAGTATTGTTCATGAATCTTGCTGACGATCCTGCTATAGAGCGTATTTCAACTCCGCGTATGGCTCTTACTGCAGCAGAATTTCTAGCATTTGAAAAGGGAATGCATGTTCTTGTAATTCTTACAGATATAACAAATTATGCAGAAGCTCTTCGTGAAGTTTCAGCAGCGCGTAAGGAAGTTCCGGGAAGACGTGGATATCCTGGTTATTTATATACTGACTTGGCAAGCATTTATGAAAGAGCTGGAAGAAAAAGAGATACTGAAGGATCAATAACAATGATTCCTATTCTTACAATGCCTGAAGATGATAAAACACATCCTATTCCAGACTTGACAGGATACATTACAGAAGGACAAATTATTCTTTCTCGTGAATTGTACAGAAAAAATATTAAACCTCCAATTGATGTTCTTCCTTCATTATCACGTTTGAAAGATAAAGGTATAGGCAAAGGAAAAACAAGAGAAGATCATGCGGATTTATTGAATCAGCTTTTTGCAGCTTATGCAAGAGGTAAGGAAGCAAAAGAACTTATGGCTATACTTGGTGAAGCTGCTCTTTCCGACACAGATAAATTTTATGCTAAGTTTGCTGATGAGTTCGAAAAGAAATATGTATCTCAGGGATATGAGAAAAACAGGACTATTGAAGAAACTTTATCAATAGGTTGGGATTTGCTGACTCTTCTTCCAAAGAGTGAATTAAAACGTATAAGAGATGCTTATATAGAAAAATATTATCCGATAAATGAATAGATGAGGGGGGAAAACGCATGGCAAGGTTAAATGTAAATCCGACCAGAATGGTATTAACCTCTCTGAAAAAGCGTTTAAAAGTGGCTGTAAAGGGTCATAAGATGCTGAAAGATAAACGTGATGAGCTTATGAAACAATTTTTGGAGCTTGCCAGAGAAAATAAGGTTTTAAGAGAGCAAGTCGAAGCACATATTGGAGATGTTTATTCCAATTTTGTAATAGCCAGTGCGGTAATGTCTTCAGAGGTTTTAGATGAAGCATTGATGTATCCTAAGCAGGGAGTATCAATTGAAGTAGGCAATAAAAATGTAATGAGTGTTGATGTTCCTGTATTTGATTTTAAAACAACTACAGATGATACATCAAATATTTATCCATATGGATTTGCCAATACTTCAGCAGAACTTGATAATGCAATTGAAAATTTATCAGAAATTTTCCCTGAAATGCTTAAATTAGCCGCAGTAGAAAAAGAGGTACAGCTGCTTGCTGCAGAAATAGAAAAGACAAGAAGAAGAGTAAATGCTCTTGAATATGTTATGATTCCTCAATTCCAGGAAACCATCAAGTACATTCAAATGAAGCTTGATGAAAATGAAAGAGGAAATCAAACAAGGCTGATGAAGGTCAAGGACATGATGGTTAAGGCAGCGATTGAAGAAAAGCAAGAAAAGACAAAGGCTTCTTTTGATGAATACTGTTCAAAGTAATTGAGATATTAAAATATTAGCACCAGTTTTTAGCAGACTACTGAAAAAGTACATTTATGTCATCCTGAGCGATAGCGAAGAATCTTATCTTTATTGAAAACATGAGATTCTTCGGCTACGCCTTAGAATGACACGCAAATAAAGTATGGTTTTTCAGTGGCCTTTTTAGCTGGTGTTTTTTTATTATTCTAGGTTGTGTTGGTTATTTTGTTTGTTTTATAATTTTTGTAAATATCAGATATTTCTTTGTTTTCTGTAAAAAAATTATATAATATTTCTAGTTTTTCTACGGTACTGTTGTTAATGTTATGTTCAATCAATTCTGTCTGTATTAACACATCATCTTCGCACCCTAATAATTTTAAAAAATTTTCGATAATCCTATGACGTTCCAGAAGAAATTCCCCAACTTCTTTGCCTCTATCTGATAAAACTATGATGCCGTATTTTTCATATTTAAGTAATCCCATTGTTCCAAGTTTCTGCACCATTTTAGAAGCAGACGAATCTTTGACATTTAATAATTCCGCGAGCTTGTTAATACGAAGATATCCGTTTTTTTCAACACTTCTGTATATCATCTCAAGATAATCTTCCATAGCTGAAGTTAAAAGTTTTTTATTTTGATCTATAAGCTGATATCCGCGTACTGTGTGAAATTGTTTGTTTTCCATTTTTACATCATCCTTAAATTCGCCAGAATTTTCTTATTATTAATGTATATGCGTAACAATTTATTTTATTATTCATATGTTAGTGTAGGGAAAAAGTTTTATTCTCAACTTATAATAAAAGTGAAAAAACATATAGTCAATTTTTGTGGAGGTCAATTTTGAAAGAGGAATTTATTTCGCTAAATTTTCTGCCATTAGGGCAAAAAGCAAAAGTAAAAATGCTTACATCTGAAGGAACTGCAAGGAGAAGAATGCTTGATTTGGGGCTTGCTTTAGATACTGTAGTTGAAGCATTGCAAAAAAGTCCCTCAGGGGATCCTGTTGCATACAATATTCGAGGAGCGGTTATTGCTCTTCGTTCTGAAGAGGCTTCTAAAGTAATTGTTGAATCTCTTTAGATAATTCATATACTTCCATGTGCAATGATCTACTGCACATGGTTTATATTCATTTAAGTAAATTATTCATAAATGAGGGGGTAATAAAAATGGGCTTAACAAACCAGTCAACAGGTTCGTCCATATTAGAAAGTGAGTTTAGAATTGAACGCATGAACCTTGATGATAAAGTTATAGCGCTTGCAGGAAACCCAAATGTGGGGAAAAGCACGGTTTTTAATAGCTTGACAGGTATGAACCAGCATACAGGCAACTGGCCTGGTAAGACTGTCACAAATGCACAAGGGAGGTACAAACACAGGGATAAAGATTTTATTTTGGTTGACATTCCAGGTACTTATTCATTAATGGCAAACTCAGCTGAAGAAGAGGTGGCGAGAGATTTTATTTTGTTTGGAAATCCTGATGCTACAGTAATAGTAACAGATGCAACATGCCTTGAAAGAAACTTGAATCTTGTTTTGCAAACTCTTGAGATTACGCCTAATGCTGTTGTTTGTTTAAACTTATTAGATGAAGCTAAAAGAAAAAGAATAAGGATTGATTTAAAAGAGTTGTCAAATCAGCTCGGAGTGCCAGTTATAGGAACTAGCGCAAGAAATGGAGAAGGCTTGGAAGATTTGATGGATGCAGTAAATGATGTTACAGGCAAAAAAACACTAACCTCTCCTTTGATAATTATTTATGATGATACTATTGAAGAAGCAATTGATATTCTTGAAACACCTATTAAAAAAATTTTAGGAGATAAGCTGAACAGCCGCTGGGTTGCATTAAAGCTTCTTGACGGTGATTCAACTTTGATAAAATCCATAGAAAAATAC
Source organism: Sedimentibacter sp. (assembly GCF_033447055.1). Lineage (GTDB taxonomy): Bacteria > Bacillota > Clostridia > Tissierellales > Sedimentibacteraceae > Sedimentibacter. The sequence continues at coordinate 330 of NZ_JAWQJF010000096.1, read as the reverse complement.
ATTAATGTCGATTTGGCAAATGACATGAACGTACTCAATAAATTGAACGAAGCTAAAGAAATGATGCTATCAAAGGGAATAAACCACGAAATCTTTTGTGACAAAATTGTTTCTCATCTGGTATTTAAAGCAGAAAAAATTTTCAGCAAATCAGTTACTTTGGAAAATGACAAATACAACAGCACAGACCGAAAAATTGACAGCATACTTGCTTCTAAAACATTTGGTATTCCTATCATGTTAGGACTTTTGTGCGTAATTTTTTGGATAACTATTACAGGAGCAAATTATCCATCAGAACTCCTCGCAAATTTTCTTTTTCATATTGAA
>NZ_JAWQJF010000095.1:0-3374 GCF_033447055.1 Sedimentibacter sp. | reverse complement strand
CAGAATTTTCTGCAGGTTTGTCTCCAGCTGGTTGTTCAGCCTTTGATGCACATCCTGTCAAACCTACACTTAATGCTAAAGCTACTACAAGTACAAGGGATATTATTTTTTTCATTACTTATATTCCTCCTAGAATAATTTTAATTTTTTACATATATAATACTTGCAATAGATATGCCAAGTTTACTATCACTTCATTAAAATCCGATGTTTTAAATAAAGTTTATTTTATAACAATTGCAAGTCATATATTTGAAAATCGTTATTTTATTGAATGTTAAAATATTGTGCATTATTTTTGCTCATTTTTTAAGCAGTGCTAAATATTTTAACACTGCTTAGTATTTGCTATTATTATTGAAATTATTAAACTTCCAAACTATATTTTTTCATTTTATTGTAAATTGTATTCCTAGTAACTTTCAATAGATTCGCAGTTATAGTAATATTGCCGCCCGAAATGCTCAAAGCCCTTTCAATAGCCCTTTTTTCAATAACTTCAAGGGGTTCAATATCTATTTCAGAAACCGGTTCTGATAAATTGGTCACAGATACTTCATCCAAAGTTGTGTGATCAATACTGCCAATCCATTCTTCATTAAAAATTTCATTTTCCGTTATAATTTCACCGTTACATAAGTTTACAGCTCTTTCTATTGCATTTTCTAATTCTCTGATATTTCCAGGCCAACTGTAACTCATGATTTTTTTCAAAGCATTTGGCGAAATATCATGCACTTCTTTACCTAAATGGCTGCTTAGCTTACTAACGAAGTGCTGAATTAACTCGTGAATATCTTCCTTACGCTCACGCAGCGGAGGAAGGTTAACATGTAACACATTAATTCTATAATATAAATCTTCCCTAAAAATCCCTTTTCTACAAAGTTCAAGAAGATTTTTATTTGTTGCTGTAATAATTCTTACATCAAGGTCAAATATAGTATTACCACCAACTCTGGTTATTTTCCTATCTTGAATTACTCTTAACAGCTTTACCTGCATGTCCATTGGCATTTCGCCAATTTCATCCAAAAATATAGTTCCACCGTCAGCAAGCTCAAACTTTCCTATCCTACCTTTTGTAGAAGCACCTGTAAAAGAACCAGATTCATACCCAAAAAGTTCAGATTCTAAAAGCTCTCTTGGAATTGCCCCGCAATTTATTGATACAAAGGGCTGCTTTTTCCTGTCGCTATAATTGTGAATTGAGTGGGCTATCAATTCTTTACCCGTTCCGCTTTCTCCCGTTATCAAAACATTGGATAAGCTGTTTGCTGCAGCTTTGGCAGTATTGATACATTCCTGAAGTTTAACGCTTGAACCAATTATATCTTCAAAATTGAAGTTTGCATAAGCACCAGTCATTTCATTAAACAATTTATTAACTCGCTTGATTTTTCTAAACGTGTCAACTACAGTTATTGTATTTCCATTTCCATCTTTTATAGGAACTGTTGTTTTTATGAAATGTATTTTAACGCCAGACTTGTTTGTCAGCAGAAATTCTTTGTCAATATATCCCTTTCCAGTTTTCAAAACATCTAATACAACAGGCTTAAAATCAACAACATTAGATATATGTTTTCCGATAGAGCTTTCTCTGTCAATACAAAGTATTTCAGCTCCAACCTGATTAAGATAAGTTACAAATCCATCTTTATCCACCGTAAGCACGCCATCAGTCAATGTTTCAACAATAATACTTTCACATTTATTTTTTTTAACTAATTGTTTATGCTTTATATCTGCTTCATATCCAATGCTTATAGCCCTTGATGCTGCTTCAAGAATACCTAAAGCACATTCGCTGGAATTTTCTTTAAGACCTATAGCGGATAACACGCCAACAATCTCTTCGTTGCAGTATATTGGAGCACTTATAGTTGTATAATCATGATAAAATCTGCAATAGTGCTCTTCACCGACTAAGATAATTGGTTTATTTTCTATAATAGAAGTGCTTATAGAAGTATTGCCATTGAATTTTTCTGTAAACCTTCCGCCCAATGGCAAGTTCATATCTAAATTAATTTCACTGTTATAGCCATTGCATTTCTTTTCCTTTAAAATATATCCATCTTTATTTACAAGTAAAATAGATACATAAGAACCCATATATTCACTTATTTTGTCAATTATATTTTCTGAATGATTAATCAATTCTTTGCTTTCAGCAAATAATGAATCGAAGTCAAATGCTGATATATTAAAGTAGCAAACACTGCTTTCTTTATCTGTTTTTAATGCTTCACACCTTTTAAAACCATTCACCACGTAATCTTTATATGCTTTAGATAATAGTTCCATCTCAATAATCACTCCTTAAAATAGCTATTATAAAGAAATCGCTTTTAGATTGCTCATTTATTATACACTAGCCGTATAAAGAAGTCAATATTAATAGATTTTTAACGAATTTTGTCATAGATTTTCTGCATCATATAGCAAGTTATGCACCATTTTGCATATATAACACATTAATTTTTTTATTGCTGTTTTTTGATTTCTACGCCCATTCTTTTTTCATATATTTTTGCAATGGCACAATGATCTTCATTTGCTTTTCCGTTAGCTTCCATTTCATTCATAAAATCCAACACCATATTTGAAATAGGTATTTCTATTCCTAATTCATCTGCTAAGTTAACAGCATTTTTTAAATCTTTTTGGTGAACTGCAATTCTTGCGCTTGCTTCAAAATCTCTGCTTATTATTTTTGGAGCCTTAGAGCTGAATACAGCACTGCCTGCAAATCCATCTTTAATAGCAGTAAACAGCACTTCTGGATCAAGTCCTGCTTTTACTGCAAATGCTAAAGCTTCTCCCACTGCAGCAATGTTGCATCCAACTATCATGTTGTTAGCAAGCTTTGCAACAGAACCACATCCTGTTTTGCCCATATAAGTAACTGTTGTTCCCATGAAATGAAGCAGTTGCTCTACTCTGTCAAATACTTCCTTGTCTCCGCCGCACATAATAGCCAGCGTTCCTTCAACAGCACCTTTTTCTCCTCCACTTACAGGAGAATCTAATAAATTAATTTCTGTATCCTTTGCTTTTGCATACATTTCTCTTATTACATTTGGAGCTGTAGAACTCAAGTCGACAATTATAGTACCTTTTCTCTTTGTATCTATAATATTTTGTATGCTTGATTTAACCAAATCATTTGTAGGAAGACACAAGAAAATAATATCACAGGTATTTGTTATTTCATCAGTGTTATCAACAGATATTCCACCAATTTCTTTGAATGTTTTTCTTTTTTCTTCCACAACATCAAAACCAGCAATTTCAAGTTTACTTTTTTTTAACAAATTAGAAGCCATAGGCAATCCCATTATGCCCATTCCAATGAAGCCTACTTTTTT
>NZ_JAWQJF010000094.1:0-14068 GCF_033447055.1 Sedimentibacter sp. | reverse complement strand
TATATAAACAAAAAAAAGAACGTATCGCAGAAGTTACGCATTCGCAATACGCTATAAAGACACTCGATACGTTGTTCCGACGCCCTATTTTTAACTCGAGTGATTTTATAAAACTTTCAGGAATACCCAAGGCTAGTGCTATGCGCATCTTACACAATCTAAAAAAACACAACATAATCATAGGCCTTCGGCCTGGCAAAGGCAGACGTCCAGGAATAATGGCATTTCGCAAATTACTTGATATTATCAATTAAAAATGATAAATTAATTGTAGGGCTGGAAACGTCAGATGATGCAGCAGTATATAAAATAAATGACGATTTAGCTATGATTCAAACGGTTGATTTTTTTACACCAATTGTTGATGATCCGTATACTTTTGGCCAAATTGCAGCAGCTAATTCCTTAAGTGATGTTTATGCTATGGGGGGAGAACCTGTATTAGCACTTAATATAATAGGATTTCCAAATTGTCTTAGTCCTGATGTTATGGCTGAAATATTAAAAGGCGGAGCTTCTAAAGTGATGGAAGCAGGAGCGACCGTTGCAGGAGGACATTCCGTTGAAGATGATGAGCCTAAATACGGACTGTGTGTAACCGGCTTTGTTGAACCTAGCAAAGTATTTAAAAATTATGGAGCAAAACCAGGAGATGTTTTGATATTAACAAAGCCAATAGGTACAGGAATAATCAATACAGCAATTAAAGCTTCCATGTGTTCAAAGGAAACAGAGAAGAAAGCCATTCACGTGATGGCGGAACTTAACAAAAATGCTAAGAGGGTTATCGAAAATTATCCGGTTAGCAGCTGTACTGACATAACTGGCTTTGGTCTTGTAGGCCACGCTGCAGAAATGGCTGAAGCAAGCAAGGTTACGTTTGTTATAAATATAAAAAGCGTACCTGTTATTGAAGGCACGTTTGAATATTCGCAAATGGGATTGGTTCCTGAGGGTTCATATCGAAACAGAAAATATTGTGATAGCAAAGTTAGTTGTGAAGGTATTGAAGAAGAGTATATAGATTTAGCATATGATCCTCAAACATCAGGAGGATTGTTATTTTCTGTTGATGAAAGTTATTTGGAAGATATTATGAACGATCTAAAACAAAATTTAAATACAGAATTTGCATTTATAGGCAGAGTTACAGAAAAGCAAAATAAATTTATCAATTTAGTTTAATTATTAATTTTTTAGATTTGATGCCAAGGAGCAAACAATGGACAAAAAACAATATTACAGGAGCATTCCAAAGATTGATACGCTAATGGAAACGGATGAAATTAAAATTCTATCAGAAAATTGCAGCAGAGAATATGTATTGGAATCTGTAAGAAAAGCAACAGAAGATTTAAGAGAATATATAAATGTTTGTGATAGTGAGGAGAAAATAAACAAAAGAATAGAAACAATAATTGATGATATTTCAAAGGATGTAAAATTGTTAACCTCATTTAATATGAAAAGAGTCATAAACGGAACCGGAACAATTCTTCATACAAATTTAGGAAGAGCAGTCATATCTGAGGAAATTGCTGAAAGAGTCAAAAAAACAATAACAGGTTATTCAAGCCTTGAGTACGATTTAGAAGCAGGAGAAAGAGGTTTAAGGTATTCTCACTTTGAAAAAATTGTTACGAAAATTACAGGAGCTGAGTCTGCAATGGCGGTTAACAACAATGCCGGAGCGGTGCTTTTAATTTTGTCGGCCTTGGCAAAAGGCAAGGAAGTCGTTGTATCAAGAGGAGAGCTTGTGGAAATAGGCGGTTCCTTTAGAGTCCCTGATGTAATGGCTCAAAGCGGCGGCAAATTGGTGGAAGTTGGAACTACCAATAAAACCCACTTATTTGATTATGAAAATGCCATAACAGATGAAACAACAGCTTTATTAAAAGTACATACAAGCAATTACAGAATAGTTGGTTTTACAGAATCAGTATCACTTGAGGAACTTGCCAGCCTTGCCCATAAAAATAATATTCCTGTTATAGAAGATATAGGGAGCGGAGTATTGGTCGATTTAAGAAAATATGGACTTTCATATGAACCGACGGTCCAGGAATCTATTAAAGCAGGAGTAGATATTGTGTGCTTCAGCGGTGACAAACTTTTAGGCGGACCTCAGGCGGGAATTATTGTAGGAAAAAAACATTTAATTGACAAAATTAAAAAGCATCCTCTCACAAGAGCCTTAAGAATCGATAAATTTACAGCAATAGCTTTGGAAGCTGTATTTCATGAATATATTGATGAAGAAAGGGCTGTTAAAAACTTGCCGGTGTTGAAATTAATAAACAGAGGAATTAAGGATATAAAAATTCAAGCAGAAGAACTGTACAATGAGCTGTACCCTGTCATAAAAGATTCCTGCGATATAAGCATAGAAAGTTGTGAATCTCAAATAGGAGGAGGTTCTCTTCCTCTTGAAAGAATAGATAGTCTAGCGGTATATTTTAAACCAAAAACAATGACAACAGCTCATTTAGAAAAACAATTAAGACATTTGGAAACACCAATAATAGGAAGAATTGTAAATGATAGTTTTATTATAGATTTAAGGACAGTCCTTGAAGGTGAAATAAATTTGATTTGTGAATCATTGAAAAATATTTTTGAGTAAATTACCCGGAGGACATTATGAACATAATTATTGGAACAGCTGGTCATATTGACCATGGCAAAACAACTTTGGTAAAAGCGTTGACCGGCAGAGAAACTGACAGGTGGGAAGAAGAAAAAAGAAGAGGAATTACAATAGATTTAGGATTTACATATTTTGATCTTCCTGATGGAAACAAAGCAGGCATAATTGATGTGCCCGGACATGAGAAATTTATAAAAAACATGCTGGCAGGAGTAATCGGCATGGATTTAGTTCTTCTTGTAATTGCTGCAGATGAAGGAATGATGCCACAAACAACGGAACATATGAATATACTCAATCTTCTTGGAGTTAAAAAAGGAATTGTTGTGCTTACTAAGTATGATTTAATAGATCCTGAATGGCTTGAACTTGTAAAAGAAGATATAAAAGAAGCTTTAAAGGATACATTTTTAGAAAATGCGCCAATGGTTGAGGTATCATCTAAGACAGGTTATGGAATAAATAATTTGGTTGATGTTATATGCAAGCAAACAAATACTGAAGTAGAACAAAGAGATTTAAACACTATTCCGAGACTTCCAATTGACAGGGCATTTTCTATTACAGGTTTTGGAACTGTAATAACAGGCACATTAATTTCGGGAATTTTAAAAAAGGGCGACGAAGTAGAAATATATCCTGTAAATAAAATATGCAAAATTCGTAATATTCAAGTTCATTCAAGTGATGCTGATAAAGCATACGCAGGTCAAAGAACGGCTATAAATTTATCAAATATAAAAAAAACTGAAATTTACAGAGGGTGCGTAATTGCTCCTGTTAATTCCATGAAAAATACAATGATGCTTGATGTTAAGCTTAATTTGTTAAAAAGTTCAAGGCGCATTGTTGAAAACAGGTCAAGACTCCATTTGTATACAGGAACGAGCGAAGTACTTTGCAGGGTGGTTCTCCTTGACAGAGAAGAACTTTCTCCTGGGGAAAGCTGTTATGCGCAGTTAAGGCTTGAAGAAGAAATTGCAGTAAGAAGATCTGATAAGTTTATTGTAAGATTTTATTCTCCAATGGAAACAATCGGAGGAGGAGAAATAATTGAGCCTGTTCCAAAGAAAAAGAAAAGATTTGACGACAAGCTTATAGAAGAACTTACAGTTAAAGAAAAAGGATCAAGCACTGATGTTATAGAAAAGATAATAAGAGAAAATTCTAAATTAGTTCCATCTATTGCTGAAATTGCCAAAATAACAGCTTTGACTGAAGAAGAAATCAAAAACAGTGTTGAATTGCTTGAAGAAGAAGAAAAATTATCTCTATTTAAACTAAAAAATGATACATATGTGTGGCATAAAAGTTTTGAAAGAGAACTTGAAGAAAATATCGAAAAATATATTTTTGCTTACCACGAAAACAATAAGTATTCAAAGGGAGCCAAGAAGTCTGAAATTAAAAGTAAGTTTCTTCCGACACTAAAGCAGAATGTATTTGATTTGGCAGTTTTATCGTTTACAGAAAAAGGATTGATAAAACAGGATGGTGAATTTCTGTTTCTTCCTTATTTTCAAATACAATATGATGAATTGTATAAAAAAATTGAAGGAATAATAAACAAATCATTAATTGAAGCAAAATTTGATTTCATGAAGCAAGAAGATTTGTTGCTAAAAATAAATAATAACAAAGCAGAGGATATTTTAGCTTTCATGCTTGACGAAAAAAAACTTATTAAAGTTAATGATGTTGGTATAACAATTACAAGCATTTATGATGAAGCAAAAACAATTTTAATTAATTATATAATGCAAAATAATAAAATAACTGCTGCGGAATACAGAGATTTATTGAATACAAATCGCAAAATTGCTATTGGTCTTCTTGAGCATTTTGATATGATAAAAGTGACAAAAAGAGTTGGAAATGACAGAGTTCTATTTTAGTTTTATAAATTTGTATTTTACTTTAATTTTACTTTTATTTAATATTGTTCTTGACATTTTTTGTAAACCAATGTAATATTAATAAAAGTTTAATTTTTGTAACAAACTAATTTAAGGAGCGTAATAAATGAAAGTATTGATCATAGATGATGAGCTTTTATTGATTAAGGGACTCAAGTATAGCTTGGAGCAAGATAATTATGAAGTTGATTCAGCACTGGATGGCAATGAAGCATTAAGAAAAATCGCTTTAATCGAGTATGATATAATACTTCTTGATTTGATTATACCTGAAATGGATGGCCTTGAAGTTTGTCAGAAAATTAGAGAAATAACAAACGCTCCATTATTAATTTTAACAGCAAATAGTGAGGATATGAATAAAATTTTAAGCTTGGAGTATGGGGCTGACGATTATGTGACCAAGCCTTTTAATATTTTAGAGCTTAAAGCCAGAATGAAAGCTATACTTCGAAGGACAAAAGGAGTTTCTCAAAAGCCAAATGAACAAACTATAGTAGTTGATGATTTTATTATTAATGCTTTGGGAAGAAAAGTGAGTCTTCACGGACAGGAAATAAATTTAACAGCAAAAGAATTTGACCTGTTGCTATTGCTTGCAACTAATCCGGGAAAAGTATTTTCAAGAGAAGAGCTTTTAGAAATTATTTGGGGTTATGAATATTTTGGAGATTTAAGAACTGTTGATGTCCATGTAAGAAGACTTAGAGAGAAAATAGAAAATAAAGATAAAAATTACGAATACATTCTCACCAAGTGGGGAGTTGGATATTATTTCAGAAATAAGCATTAAAACTAACAATGAATTTTGCGAATGTGTTGATATACTGCAATTGTATTAATACTCGAAAATTTAAAAATATTCTGAAATTATTTTAAAAATACATATTGACAAACACTTCTACTTGTGATATTTTTTTATAGATAAAACTAGGGGTGTGAATATGGACTATAAAGATAATAAAGATAAGTGCAAGTTGATAAATATACAAAGTTTAATAGAATATTTTATAAAAAATGATTTGAATTTTACAAATAGCTGTATTCACTATTTTTATTAGTGAAGCAGCTGTTTTTTGTATATACAGGTTATTAATAAATATGATTTATTGGAGGAAAATATGAAAGGAAAATTAATACTAGAAAACAAAACTGTATTTGAAGGTGAATGTTTTGGAAAAATTTCTGAAACTGTTGGAGAAGTAGTGTTTAATACTGGAATGACAGGATATCAGGAAATATTAACAGATCCGTCTTACTATGGTCAGATAGTAACTATGACATATCCTTTAATAGGAAATTACGGAACAAACTTAGATGATTCACAGTCATCATTTCCAAAAGTTAAAGGATTTATAGTCAGAGAAGCTTGCAAAGTGCCAAACAACTTCAGATGTGAAATAGATTTAGATGTTTATTTAAAAAAGAATAACATAATGGGTATTGAAGGCATTGACACAAGACAATTAACTAAAATACTTCGTAATGCCGGGACAATGAAAGGTATTATAACCACAAATGATTTAAGTGATGATGAAATAACTAATATGTTTAATAATTTCTCCAATACAAATGCTGTAGATATGGTAACACCTGAAAAAGTTAAAACAATAGGAGAGGGAAATCTTCACATTGGTGTAATAGACTGCGGAATAAAAACAAATATATTGAATTCATTTGTGAATAAAGGATGCAAACTAACAATTTTCCCAGCACATATAAGCGAAGAAGAAATATTGAAACATAATTTGGATGGGATATTCTTATCCAATGGCCCTGGAGATCCTACTGATTTGCCAGATGTAATTGAAACTGTAAAATCATTGATAGGGAAAATGCCTGTTGCCGGCATTTGTCTGGGAATTCAAATTATTGCACTGGCTTTTGGAGCTGAAACAGAAAAAATGAAATTTGGGCACAGAGGATGCAATCACCCTGTTAAAAATTTGAAAACCGGTAAAGTTACAATTACTTCACAAAATCATGGTTACATGGTAAAGACTGATTCATTGACTGATGATTTGGAAATCACACATATTAATATCAATGATGGCACTGTGGAAGGGCTTAGACATAAAACACTTCCTGTAATGGGTGTTCAATATCATCCTGAAGCATGCCCTGGTCCACATGATTCAAACATCATTTTTGAGGATTTCATTAATTTATTCAAAGGAGAACAACATGGGTTTAGATAAAAGTATAAAAAAAGTGTTGGTAATAGGGTCAGGTCCTATAATAATAGGTCAGGCTGCTGAATTTGATTATTCGGGAACGCAGTGTTGCCGCTCATTAAGGGAAGAAGGAATAGAAACAATATTAGTAAATTCTAATCCGGCAACAATAATGACGGATGCAGAAATTGCAGATAAAGTGTATATAGAACCACTAACAGTTGAATATGTTGAGAAAATAATTGCAAAAGAAAGACCGGATAGTGTAATAGCGGGCATGGGAGGACAAACAGGACTTAATTTAACCGTTGAATTATATGACAAGGGAATACTTGATAAATATAATGTAAGGGTTATTGGAACTAGCATCGAATCTATAAAAATTGGTGAAGACAGAGAATTGTTCAAAGATATGATGAATAAAATAGGTGAGCCAATAGTCGATTCGGAAATTGTAAATGATGTTGAATCAGGCAAAAAAGTAGCGGCTCGAATTGGGTACCCTGTGATTATAAGGCCTGCTTACACTTTAGGTGGAACAGGGGGTGGAATTGCTAATAGTGAGGATGAAATGACTGAAATATTGTCGGCAGGACTTCAGCTTAGCATGAATAACCAGGTTCTTATTGAAAAAAGCATTAAAGGTTGGAAAGAAATTGAATATGAAGTAATGCGTGATAAAAATGGAACATGCATTACTATATGCAATATGGAAAACTTTGACCCTGTCGGGGTTCATACAGGGGACAGCATAGTTGTTGCGCCTTCACAAACTCTTTCAGATGTTGAGTATCAAATGCTTAGAACTTCATCAATTAAAATAATTGATGCAATTGGAATTGAAGGAGGATGCAATGTTCAGCTTGCACTTAATCCAAACAGTTTTGAATATGCAATTATAGAAATCAACCCAAGGGTAAGCCGTTCTTCAGCTCTAGCTTCTAAAGCAACCGGTTATCCAATTGCAAATGTAGCTACAAAAATTGCACTCGGCTACAATCTTGATGAAATTAAAAATGCAGTAACCGGCAAAACTTCTGCTGCTTTTGAACCAACGCTGGACTATGTAGTTTTGAAAATACCAAAATGGCCTTTTGATAAATTTTTCAAAGCTAAAAGAAGTCTTGGAACAAAGATGATGGCTACAGGGGAAGTTATGGCTATTGGAAACAGTTTTGAAGCGGCATTGCTTAAAGCTGTTCGTTCTCTTGAAATAAAACAATATACCTTATACAGCAAAAAAGCTGCAGAAAAAAGTATGGTTGAACTTAAGGCTAGAATACAAACCCCCGATGATGAAAGACTTTTTTATCTGGCAGAACTTATGAGAAGAGGATACAGAATTGGAAAAATTGCTGAGCTCACAGGAGTTGATAAATTTTTCCTTCACAAAATATTAAATATAGTTGAAGAAGAAGAGCTTCTAAGAAATGCAAATATTTCAGAACTTGATGAAGAATGGCTTAGAAAGCTTAAAAAAATGGGCTTTTCCGATAAAGGGATAGCAGATTTTATTAAGGCAAAACCAGGTGATATATATAACTTAAGAATGAAGCACAATATTAAAGCAGTATATAAAATGGTTGATACTTGCGGGGGAGAGTTTGAAGCTGTATCGCCTTATTATTACTCTACTTATGATGAATATGACGAAGTTAATATTTCAGATAAAAAGAAAATTCTTGTTATTGGTTCCGGTCCTATAAGGATAGGACAGGGGGTTGAATTTGACTATTGTTCAGTTCACAGTATATTTGCACTAGCTAAATGTGGAATTGAAACGATAATAGTTAACAATAATCCTGAAACTGTAAGTACAGATTTTGATATTGCCGATAAATTGTATTTTGAACCTTTAACAGAGGAAGATGTGTTAAACATTGTTGAAAAAGAAAATCCAAACGGAGTAATTCTTCAATTTGGAGGACAGACGGCCATAAAGCTTGCTAATTTCTTTAAAGAAAAAAATATACCGATTTTGGGAACTGATCCCGAACAAATTGATATGGCTGAAGACAGAGAAAAATTTGATGCAATATTAGAAAAATTGGGAATAAAAAGGCCAAAAGGCAAGGCTGTAATGAATTTAGATGATGGAATAAAAGCAGCAAACAGCGTTGGTTATCCTGTTCTTGTAAGACCTTCTTATGTGCTTGGGGGTCAAGGCATGGAAATTACCTATAATGAAGAAGATTTATCATCTTATTTAAGCAGTGCTTTTGAAAAAGATACAAAGAACCCTGTTCTTATAGATAAATATTTAGTCGGTCGTGAAATAGAAGTAGATGCGATATGTGACGGTGAGGATGTTCTTATACCGGGAATTATGGAGCACTTAGAAAGAGCAGGAATTCATTCCGGAGACAGTATATCCATATATCCTCCTAAAAATTTAAGCGTGAGCATTAAAGAACAACTTGGAGTTATAACTAAAGAAATAGCTAATGCTTTAAAAACTGTTGGTATGGTAAACATACAGTTTATAGAATTTGAAAATGAACTTTATATAATTGAAGTTAATCCTCGTTCAAGCAGGACTGTGCCTTATATCAGCAAAGTTACAAAAATTCCTATGATTGAAATTGCTACAAGAGTTATGCTTGGTGAAAAATTAAAAAATATGGAATATGGAACAGGGCTGTATAAGGAATCTAATCTTGTGGCTGTTAAAGTTCCTGTGTTTTCAACCCAGAAACTTGATGGAGTTGATGTGAGTCTAGGACCTGAAATGAAATCTACAGGAGAAGTTTTAGGTGTAGGAAAAAGCTACAATGAAGCATTGTATAAAGGATTTATTGCTGCAGGAGTTAAAATGCCTGATAAGAACAAAAAAATTCTGGCAACAATAAGAGACAGGGATAAAGATAACTTTAAGCCTATTGCTTTAAAATTATATCAGATGGGATATAAATTCGTTGCAACTGAAAATACATCCAAATATCTTAATAAAAATGGAATTAATTCAGACATAGTAAAAAAAGTTAGAGAAGCAAAACCAAATTTAATTGATTATATAAGAAGCGGAGATGTTGGCATAGTAGTTGATATACCAACAAAAGCTAATGATGTAAGCACTGATGGTTTCAGAATCAGAAGAACATCAGTTGAAGCTTCAATAAATGTATTCACTTCTTTGGATACTATATCAGCATTGACTGATATAATGGAAACAAAAATTTCAACTGAGTGTGTGGATGTTTATAATATCTCGGAGTGAAAATATTGCTTGTAAAAATTTTTATATTATGTTATCATTAATCTGATGGGGATAGATAGGTGCTGGTGTGCCTCCTGGTCTTCAAAACCAGTTGCGGGGCGTTAAACCGTCCTGGGTGGGTTCAATTCCCACATATTCCCGCCATTTAAGGAGAATAGCGATGCATAAAAATGTGTTGGTATGTGTTACGCAACAAAAAACATGTCAAATACTTATAGAGCATGGTTTTGAGTTGTCAAAAGATGATGGCAGTAATTTATATGTTATACATGTTGTTAATGAAAATGATAAGTTTTTATATAATTTAAGTGATGGAGATGCATTAGAATATTTATTTGAAATTACTAAAGATGTTGGAGCTAATTTAATAGTAAAAAGATCAAAGGATGTTATAAAAGCAATTGTGGATTTTGCAGTTGAAAAGGAAATAACCCATATTGTTTTAGGAAATTCTAAAACTAGTGATTCTGCAAATAATTTCGCAATGAAGCTTCAAAAAAAATTGCCGAATGTAGAATTTTTACAGTAGAAATATATGAGCAGATTTTATATTATTATAAAATTTCTATTAGATAAAAATATTTCTCTAAAGGAAAAATGGTGGGTAATAATTCCTTTGATATACATTTTGAGTCCTGCAGACTTAATTCCGGCTCCTGTTTTAGGATACAGTATCATTGATGATGCTGTGATGTTGGTTTTTCTTTTCACTGTGGTTTTTAATAAAACAAGAAGATATTATTTTGAAAACGACGGAAACAAGAAAAATGAAAAAGATAAAGATTTTAAAGAAAATATTGTTGAAAATGTTGAATATGAAATAAGAAAAGATGAGGAATAAACATTCTCATCTTTTTGTTGTAAAAAATTACAAAAACATCTTTATTTTTGTCGAAATTATTGTTAATATATAATAAAGAATATTCGGAGGTAGGCTTATGAATAATAATTATAAGGTTATCCGTACTATTTTTGAAAATGTATTCCAAAGAGTTTTGGAATGCAAGGACAATGATACGGGTGAAATATTTTACAGCAATGTAATAACAAGCCAAAAAGTTATTAATCTTATCAACATAGAAGAACTTAAACAAATCTCATCCAACATTTTGGAATGCTATAATACAGAAGATCGCATTTATATTTTCACAAAGCCTTTAAATACCGAATTCAAAAAAATCAGAGAGTTTTTAGTTAAAAGTCTAACATTGAAGCAACAGTTTAATTTGTCGTCGAAAGTTATTAGTCTAGGATCTGATATATTCAATATGACAGATGCTGTACAGCAAAAAATTCTTGATTTGGATAGGTTGTACATTGATGGAAGTGGTAATGTTTTGGTGGACTGCAATCTAATTTTTGAACAGGAATATGATATAGCAGATAATGAGACTTTTAAACGTCTTGGTAATATAATTCATTTTATATTTGCGGGCACAGAGATAGTTGATTACAATATATCAGATACAATACCGCCGGATATTTTAAAAATAATCGTAAGATGTCTCACGAGAGAATATATATTTCCAAATGATGTGTTAAATGAACTTAAAAGTTCATCTATATATTCTATGATATTTGGTGCTGAAAAATTAAATGATGTGGCTCCTTCTGAATTTATTGAAAAAGAACAACAAAATATTGTACATAGAAATAATTTTAAGGTAAACCAAGATGATGAAGAAAATCCGAAAAATTATGAAAATGATGATTCTGTGCTTAATATTTATTTAAATAACAATAATGCAAATGAGAAATTTGAAAAACCAAAAGCAGGAATATTATTAAATAAGGAGTTTTTAAGAGCTGCTGTGTCTATTCTAATAGTTGTGTTGGTTTTGCTCATTGGGAATTTTTTGATTGAAAGTTTCAGTAAAGAAAAAGAAGTTTCAGCGGAAGCTGGAAATGTTAATGAAAATCAACAAATCGAAGAATCTGAGGCGAATTCTGACAATACGGAAGTGGAAGAGCAACAGCCTTCAACATCAATAAGTGATTCAACACAAATGTATTTAAATGATGAACTAATTGATAAAGTAGAATATACAGGCTCCAGAGCAACAATAGACAATGATATATATCTTGAGGGACAAAGTGCATTATTTGTTGGAAATGACAGTGAAGGAAAAGTAAAATCTCTTTTTGCGGTAGTGGATTTTACAGATGAAAAATTCAACTACATGCTTAGAAAACAAATTGGGATTGCAGCTAAGATAAAATCCGAGAAAGATGTAACAGTCTTAATTGTACTTGAAGCATATAAAGATGGAGTTATAACATCAAATTTTCACACATCTATGAATAGTTATGATGATATGTGGTCTCAAGTAACTGTTCCAATAAATGTTACTGATGCAGATTCGTTAAATATTTATATAGAATATGAAGGACAAAATAAAGTATGGATTGATTCCATAAACATAGATGAAATAAAATAGCAAAATTAATGGAACGACTGAGTCGTTCTTTCTTATAAACTTAGATCGCGTAATACCGGTCTTTTGTTTTTTATAAATATATTTTAAAATGTTAAAATCAGAGAACTTTTTAACATATATTTACGTCATAAATAATGGACTGATGTAATAGGTAATAAGAGAGGTGAAATATGGAAATTATTAAAATGGAGGATATCTCCAAACTTTATAAATCAGGTCAAATTCAAGTTGAAGCATTGAAAAATATTTCTTTTACAATAAAGGAAAAAGAATTTGTTTCAATCATGGGGCCATCCGGCTCAGGCAAATCAACTCTTCTTAATTTAATAGGCTGCTTGGACCACGCTACAAGCGGAACTTATGAGCTTTCGGAAACTCTTGTAGATAAACTGAATGATTCAAAAATGTCAGAAATAAGAAATATGTTCATAGGATTTGTTTTTCAAAATTTTCATTTGCTTCCACGCATGAATGCAATTAAAAATGTTGAAATTCCTTTAATTTATAGGGGGATGAACATGAAGACCAGAAGAGAACTTGCTGAGAATGCATTGGAAATGGTTGGATTAAAGGAAAGAATGCACCATCTGCCATCACAAATGTCCGGAGGTCAGCAGCAAAGAGTTGCAATTGCAAGAGCAATAGTTGGAAATCCTGCGATTATTCTTGCAGACGAACCAACCGGTGCATTGGATACCAAGACTGGTGATATGATTATGCAATTATTTATAGAGTTAAACGAAAAAAAGTCTATGACAATTGTACAGGTTACGCATGAAGAAGAAATTGCCGAATATGGAAGCCGTATTATTAGATTAGTGGACGGAGAAATAGTATCTGATGTAAGTAGTGGAGGGGTAAAAAATGTATAAAAAAATAATATCTATAGTACTAGTCTTAGCAGTGGTTTTTTTTGGAGGTTATTTAACAGCTAAGCAGTTAATTCCTGATTCTTCACAAGTTTCTACAGGCCCTAGATATTCAACAAAAGCTGTGGAAAGAGGAGATATTAAGCAAGGCGTAAACATAACAGGACAATTAAACGGCAATTGGGGAGGGTCCATAACGGCACCAAAGCCGGAAGGAATTACTGATTCTAACGGAATGAGTGTTTCTGTAACATATACTGTTGAAGAAGTTTTTGTTGAACCTAATCAAATGACTAAAAAGGGAGACAACTTAGTTCGTTTATCAGCTGCTAACCTAGGTGATATTTTAGAAGATTTGACAGACAGCATACAAAAAAAGCAAGAAGATATACAGGATATAAATGAAGTTATTGAAGGAAAAATTGATGATTTAGAAGATAAAATAAACCAAGATATTACAGACATCAGTCAGATTAACCCATATGACGGCATAGTAATCAGTGCTCCAATTAAAGGAAGACTTTCAGAATTTACGGTAGAAGAAGGGGACATTGTTGAGGATGCTCACATTGCAACAATAGTTGATGACAGCAAAGTAAAAATTTCTTTTAAAATAAATACATACGAATACAGCAGTTTAAAAGTTGGTCAGAAAGTATTGCTTCAGTACAGAAGAGTATTGGAAAACGGAGGAACACAAACAGCATTTGACGGATTTTATTACGGTACAATTAAAAAACTACATTCAAATGCTGTTCCCGGGTTCGACAGCAGTACATACGTTCATAATGGGGAAATGAAGGCTGG
>NZ_JAWQJF010000093.1:0-13001 GCF_033447055.1 Sedimentibacter sp. | reverse complement strand
CCTCATCTTTTTTTATGAGGTTTTATTATACCATATTTTCTATTTTTGGGACATAATCAATTGTGGTATACTAAGACATTATCATAAATCAATCAGAAAGTTAAATGTTTTAAGAAAATTATAGTTGACAATTTATAGTTTTAATTGTATCATACTAAAAATAACATAAACGGCTGTGATAGATGAAAGTAAATTTGAGGACACTAACAGGGAGTATTCGTCTTAGACTGAAAGCGAATATTAGATAAATCATTTTGAAGTTCCCTCTTGAGCTGCTTTGCTGAATCAAGTAGGCAAAGTCGTATTTCCTGCGTTACTAGGATAGAATATCAGATTTATATCTCGTATTCGAATCAGAGCGCAGCTTTATGCTGAATTTGGGTGGTACCGCGGAAGAAATATAACCTTCCGTCCCTATATAAATATATATTTATATAGAGACGGAAGGTTTTTTTATTTTAAAATTATAATTTGGAGGACAAAGATATGATAATTGTGTTAAAGAATGGAACTAATGGAGAGAAGTGCAGGTGATCATATGGAGTATAATTACTTAATGGAGCAAATAAAAGAAAATGATGAAGCAATGAAAGATCTATTTATAAAAAGGATGGCTATGCTTGAGAAAATTTCATTAATTGAAAATAAAAAATGTAGTAATTCAAATGAAAATAGTGTTGGAATAAATAACGAAACAGAATCTCTATTAAATAACAAATATTCAATGGAGTATAATTGTTTTATGAAAAATTTATTATCTATTGAAAACAAGAACAAATATAATTTGCTTCTCAATAGGAACGACATAGAAAAAATTCAATGTTCAGAAATAATAAAAATACAAAATGTTTGCTATCAAGGTTTACCATATTCATATTCTGAAAGTGCAGCAAAAGCCTTGTTTAAAAATAGTGCTTTCATAAATAAACCATCTTTTGAAGAAGTATTCAAGACTGTCTATGGAGGGGCTGCAGATGTTGGTGTTGTACCAATTGAAAATTCAACTGCAGGTTATATAAATGAAGTTTATGATTTATTGCTTAAATATGATTTGTATATAAATTATACTTATGTAAAAAAAGTGGACCATTGTCTTGCAGGTGTTGCTGATGCAGCAATTGAAGATATTACAGAAGTATATTCACATCCCCAGGCTATTTTACAATGCAAAGAATATATTGCAAGACATGGCATAAAGCACGTAGAAGAAATAAATACAGCTGTTGCAGCACGCAATATTGCTAAACTAAATGATAAGCATATTGCTTGCATTTGTTCAACTGAGGCAGCTATTAATTATGGTTTGAAAATAATTGACAAGCAGATTAATCAACAAAAAAATAATTACACTAGATTTGCTGCAATATCAAAAAAATTAATTTATGAAGAAGATCATAATAGAATCAGTATTGTATTCAATGTACCTCATAAAATTGGTTCTCTTGATGAAGTGTTGTCATTATTTACTTATTACAACTGCAATTTGTCTTATATATATTCCAGACCAAATTTAAGAAGTCCGTTGGAATACATGTTTTATTTAGACTTTGAGGGTAATATTTCAAACAACAATATAAAATCAATATTGTACCAATTAAAAAATGAGCTTCCATTTATGAAAATTCTGGGAAGTTTCAAAGCTTAATAATAATTATACATTGCTGTTAGTAAGTAGGTAAATTCATTTTATTTCATAAATATTAAAAATAATAGTTGACAACTCCAAATTATGTGATAAAATACTTTTAATTAACTTGAAACATGGAGAGGAATAAAAATGAAAGTTGTGAAAAACCTTTATGTAGCTAATTTGTATAACTATTATTATAGTAATTTTTATTACTATTATTTTTGTACAAAAAAACTGCATATAACTTTACGAGGGATTACAACATAAATTTTTATTATAAAATTATATTAAAAAGTAATTATATTATATCAATGATTGTTAGAAGAGTCCTTTATGGGCTCTTTTTTTTAATAATAAAAAAATTATAAACTTGGAGGTTCAAAATGATACTAGTAATTAACAAGAATGCAAGCGAAAAAGAAATTGAAGATGTAAAGGAAAAAATCCATGCTAAAGGATTTGAAGTTCATGAATCAAGGGGTTTGAATTATCACATTTTAGGTGTTGTGGGAGATACAAGCAGCATAGATTCCGGATTATTTCAAACATATAATGCAATTGACAAAGTTATTTTTGTACAGGAGCCTTATAAAAAATCAAACAGGTTATTCCATCCAGACAACTCTGTTATTAAAGTTGGAAAGGAGACAATAGGAGGGGATAAATTAGCAATAATAGCAGGACCGTGTTCTGTAGAAAGCGAAGAACAAATTGTAAGCATTGCAGAGTCTGTTAAAAAGTCAGGTGCCGGTTTCTTAAGAGGAGGAGCTTTTAAACCAAGAACATCTCCTTACAGTTTCCAGGGTTTGAAAAAAGAAGGACTTGAGTTATTAAAAATTGCAAGAGAAAAAACAGGACTTCCTATTGTTACAGAAATCATGTCAACTGACTTTTTAGATGACTTTGTAGAGGATGTGGATGTGATACAAGTTGGTGCAAGAAATATGCAAAATTTTGAATTGTTAAAACAACTTGGAAAAACAAATAAACCAATTCTTTTAAAAAGAGGTCTTTCAGCAACTATTGAAGAATTACTTATGTCAGCTGAATATATTATGGCCGGAGGAAATGACAATGTTATTTTGTGCGAGCGTGGTATTAGGACTTTCGAAAAATTTACAAGAAATACTTTGGATTTAAGCGCAATACCGGCTATTAAAAAATTAAGTCATTTACCTGTAATTATTGATCCAAGTCATGCCGCAGGTCTATGGTGGATGGTTGAACCATTGGCAAAAGCAGCAATAGTGGCTGGAGCAGATGGATTAATAATTGAAGTTCACAATGATCCTAAGAATGCGTTAGTTGACGGTGCTCAATCCATAAAACCCGACAAATTTGAACACCTTATGGATAAATTAAAGATGCTTGCTGCAGTCGAAGAAAGAGCGATTTAATTACAGGAGGAATAAAGTGAATAACATAGAGGATTTAAATATAACAGTTGTAGGATTAGGTCTTATAGGCGGTTCTATTGCAAAGGCTATAAGAAAAAATTTAAAAGTAAGAAATCTTTGGGCAGTTGATTTAGATATAAATGCTTTGTCAGAATCAAAAAAATCAGGAATTATTGATAATTGCTATGTCGATCCTAAATATCCTCTTCAAAACTCTGAAATAGTAATAATGTGCACTTACCCGGATACTACGTTGGATTTTATAAAAAACAATATGATCCATTTTAAACAAAATGCTTTAATAACAGATACATCAGGAATAAAGGGGAAAATTGTAACAGAAGTTAAAAAAGTAATGAGAGATGACCTTGAGTTCATAGGAGGTCATCCAATGTCTGGGAAAGAAACTTTTGGATATCAATTTTCTGATGATGCTATATTCCTTGGGGCCAATTATATATTGACTCCCGATGAAAGCAATACAGAAGATTCAGTATCATTCTTAAAAGAAATATTGTTAAAAATAGGGTTTAAAAAAATAGTTGAGACAACACCTCAGATGCATGATGAAATAATTGCGTACACCAGTCAACTTCCCCATGTCATAGCGAGCTTGTTAATGACTAATTCTAAATTCGAAAAAAGTATAGACTGCATTGGAGGAAGCTTCAAAGATATTACAAGAGTTGCCGATATAAATTGTGATTTGTGGTGTCAGCTTCTATATGAAAATAAAAAAAATATTTTATCTGAACTTTCGGTCTTAATAAATGACATTAACAATATTTGTGATATAATTAATAATGACGATTTGCATTCCTTAGAATCAATATTTAAAAAAAGCAGTATACTTAGAAAAGAGATAAACTATGAAAAAGCTTAATATCAATCTGGATAAAAATAAATATGATATTTTAATTGAAAATGGAATTATAAATAATGCAGGTTATAAAATAAGCAATTTTTATCAAGAGAGCGATATAGCAGTTATCACCGATGAAAATGTGTATAAATTATATGGAGAAGCGTTAAAAGAATCATTGGTTAAATATGATTTTAAGGTTAACTTCATAATTGTTAAGCCTGGGGAAGCAAGTAAGTCCTTGGGTACATTAAAAAACGTATATACAAGTCTCACGGATTATGGTGTAACCAGAGGTGGTTTGATAATTGCTTTGGGCGGTGGAGTTGTTGGAGATTTGGCAGGTTTTGCAGCATCCACTTATTTAAGAGGCATTGATTATGTTCAAATACCAACGACTCTTCTGGCTCAAATAGATTCAAGCATAGGCGGTAAAGTTGCTGTAAATTTACAAGAAGGAAAAAATTTGGTGGGCAGCTTTTATCATCCCAAAATAGTACTGATTGATCCAAGTGCCTTAAACAGTCTTCCAGATAAATTTATCAAGGATGGTTTAGGAGAAGCTGTTAAATACGGATGCATTAAGGATAAGGGGTTGTTTAATATTCTTAATGCCATAAAGTCTAAAGAAGAGCTGCTTGAAAATATAGAAGATATAATTTTCAAGTGTTGCAGTATAAAAAAAGAAGCAGTTGAAGCGGATGAGAAAGATAAGGGAATGCGAATGCTTTTAAATTTCGGACACACATTAGGTCATGCAATTGAAAAATATTATAACTATGAATCATATTCTCACGGAGAAGCAATTTCAATAGGAATGTACCATATAACAGAAAAAAGTGAAGAGCTGGGATATACAAAAAAAGGAACTGCCGAAGAAATAAAGAATATTTTGACAAATTTAAATATGAATTATGAATTGCCAGATATGAGTATGAACGTTATCAGGAAATCAGTCAATCTGGACAAAAAGAACATTTCAGGACTTATTAATTTAATTTTATTAAGAGAAATAGGAAATGCATATATTGAAAAAGTTCCTGTGGAGAATATAGAAAAATTCATATAGACATGGAGAAAATCATGGATAGTATTAAAATAACACCAGCAAAATTGAATGGAATTATATATGCTCCTTCGTCAAAGAGTATGAGTCACAGAGCTATAATATGTGCTTCTTTATGCAATGAAGGAGAAAGTATTATTAAAAATATTATTTTGTCAGAAGATATTAAAGCTACAATAGATGGTATGAAACAGCTTGGAGCTGAAATAGAAATAATAAAGGGCAAGACAATCAGCCTATCTATTAAAGGAAATAATCGCAATATAAGTAAGGCTTATATTAATTGCAGAGAATCCGGTTCAACTTTAAGATTTTTAATTCCAATTGGTTTAATGCTATCAGATGAATGCGTATTTAACGGTTCCGGGAAATTAGTTGAAAGACCTTTGGATGTTTATTACAATATATTTGAACAGGATAATATTTACTACGAAACAAATAATGGAAAATTGCCATTAACAGTAAGGGGTAATTTGCAGGGTGGATGCTATGAAGTAACAGGAAGTATCAGCTCACAATTTATTACAGGCTTGTTTTTTGCACTGCCGCTATTGAATAAGGATTCAACAATTATCATTAAGGATAAATTAGAATCAAAAGGATACATTGACCTTACACTTGAAATATTAAAAAAGTTTAATATATTTATTGAAAATATTGATTATAAAAAATTTAAAATTAAAGGAAATTCAGAATACAAATCAACAAATTATAATGTCGAGGGCGACTATTCTCAAGGAGCATTTTTCCTTGTTGCAAAAGAAATCGGAAACAATGTAGAATGTTTAGGTTTGGAGAAAAATTCTCTGCAAGGTGATAAAGAAATTGCAGACATAATTAGAAGGTACCATGAAGCAAGTGAAGAAATAATAATAGACGCTTCCCAAATACCGGATTTAGTACCTATTTTAGCAGTATTAGCATCTTTAAAGGATGGAATTACCACTAAGATAATTAATGCAGAGAGAGTAAGAATAAAAGAATCAGACCGATTAAAAGCTATTTCTACTGAATTAAAGGCTCTGGGCGCTGATATTGAAGAATTAAGTGATGGGCTTTTAATAAAAGGAAAAAAGAGTTTGAAAGGCAATGTTACCGTCAAAAGCTGGAATGATCATCGCATAGCTATGTCATTAGCAATTGCTGCTACAAGATGCGATGGACATATAATTTTACAGGATTATAAAGCAGTAAATAAATCTTACCCGGAATTTTGGACAGATTATAAATCTTTAGGGGGAAAAATAGATGAGTTCAATGTTTGGAAATAAATTAAAGATTAGTATATTTGGAGAATCTCACGGTGAAGCAATAGGTGTTGTAATTGATGGTTTGCCTAGCGGAATTGAAATTGATTTGGATTATATAGAAAAACAAATGGCAAGACGTTCACCTGGTAGAAACAACTTATCCACCGCTCGCAAAGAAAGCGATAGTTTTAATATATTAAGCGGATTTTTTGAAGGTACGACTACAGGAACACCTTTATGCGCAACTATTCAAAATCAAGATAGAAAATCTAAAGATTATTCTGCTTTAAAAACTACAATGCGCCCCGGACACAGTGATTATTCAGGATTTGTAAAATATTGCGGATACAATGATTATCGAGGCAGCGGACATTTTTCCGGGAGAATAACTGCACCTCTCTTGTTTGCAGGTGCAGTGGCGATGCAAATTCTAGAAAAGTACAAGGGTATTGTTATTGGTACTCGAATTAAAACAATTTACAATGTGACAGATGACAAAGAAATAAATCCTGACCAAATAAATAAACTAAAAAGTATGAACTTTCCGGTAATTTCAAATGAAAAGAGCATGCTCATGCAACAGGAAATAATAAATGCTAAAGAAAACGGTGATTCTGTTGGAGGAATAGCAGAAACATTTATATTAAATGTTCCGGCAGGTTACGGAGAACCATTTTTTGATTCTGTTGAAAGCAAATTGTCACACATGATTTTTTCAATACCTGCTGTAAAAGGAATTGAATTTGGCGAAGGATTCAAAATAGCAGAAATGAAAGGTTCATCAGCAAATGACCCTTATTACATAAAGGATGGAAATATATTAACACAGAGCAATAACAACGGTGGAATATTAGGCGGCATAACAAATGGTATGCCTATAATATTCAGAACTGCTATAAAACCTACTCCATCAATTTCTAAACTTCAAAATACTATAGATATTTCTACCATGGAAAATAAAACTATGCAAATAGAAGGTCGTCACGATCCATGCGTAGTACCCAGAGCTGTTCCGGTAATTGATGGAGCTGCTGCATTAGTCATTTTAGACTTAATGATGGAAAGAGAAGGGGAAATATGGAACTTAATGAAATAGGGATACAGATAAATACTGTACAGGTAGATTTAAAATTAAATTATACAAGGTGAGTTTATGAAAAATTTAGTACTGATAGGAATGCCCGGAAGCGGTAAAAGTACAATAGGACGTTTGCTTTCCAAACAGCTTAATATGAAATTTATCGATATGGATGATTATATTGTAAAAATTGAAGGAAAAAGCATTCAAGAATTATTTGATATAGGTGAGGATTATTTCAGGGATGCAGAAACCAGGTGTTCTTTAGCGTTGAGCAATATGAATTCAATTGTTGTTGCAGCTGGCGGCGGTATTATAAAAAGAAAAGAAAATATAGATTATTTAAAGAAAAGCTCAATTATAATTTTTATTAACAGACCTGTGGAACAAATAATAAAAGATATTGATTATGGAGCTCGTCCTTTGTTAGCAGAGGGGAAAGAAAGACTTTATGATCTTTATGATGAAAGAATTAATTTGTATAAGGAATATTGTGATGTTGAAATAGAATGTTTTGGCACAATTCAAGATACTCTGAATAAAATCATTCATATTATAGAATAAAATCTTCATTGCGTTCAGGATGAATAAACAGGGTCTGTCAATAGTCTAGTCAATTAATTATAATTGGCTTTTTTTTAATATTAGAAATTTAAAGGTTCAAATTTTTCTTTTATTAATTTAAATTTGATGGTAAAATAAGTAAATAACAGTATTCTTGTGTTTAAACAATTGTTATGAAAGGAATAATATTATGTCTGATTCTCAAATTACAAAGAAAGCATTGGCTGAATCCATGAAAAGATTAATGGAAGAGAGACCTATGAAGAAAATTAATATTGGGGATATAGTGGAAGGCTGCAATATGAACAGGCAGAGCTTCTATTATCATTTCAAAGACAAATATGACTTGGTTAATTGGATTTATTATACTGAATTTATTGTAACAATTAAAGATGCACCTTTGGCTTCATGGGAAATTTTAGAGAAAATTTGCAAATTTTTTTATGAAAATAAAACATTTTATAAAAATGCTTTTCAAGTGACAGGACAAAATTCATTTTCAGAATATTTTATTGAAGTTTTGCATCCAATTTTAACAGTTCATTTAAATGATATATTTAAAAATAAAAAGAATGTAGATTTTTATGCTACATTCTATGCTGATGCTATAAGGGTATCTATTTCAAGATGGCTCATTGAAGGAGCAAAAATTCCTCCGGAACAATTTGTTGAACTAATAAAAGCTTCAATAGAAGGAGTCGCTATGAAATTATTAAATGAATAAAAGCATTGAAATTTCATACGTTTATAGGTTAGATAAAATTTCTTCAAGAGTAGATGTACGTATATTGTAATCTGTTTTTTTGCTGTAAAGGTTAGAAACAGTTGCTTGACCAAGGCTGTCTATGCTTAAAAAAAATGATTCTTCCGAGATTATGTTGTCAATTCGGGCAATATCTCCATAGAAATCCATAAAACATACAGGGGTATTGATTTTAGTTCTTGATTTATAAATGTAATCATATGTATTATTTAAAACTTCATGGCTTAAGTCTTTCTTTCGTATTAATATTGCAAAGTTAGATCCAATAGAAAGTGTTTTTCTTGCTATAACACCGTTTGAAATATTGGAAACATTTGTGTCGTCATAGTATGCGAAGCTTCCGTAAAAGCATTTATATTTTCTTAAAAGCTTGATTTTATCCAGAACTTCATCATTATCATCCGGGTTATTTTCTATTAAAACTGGTATGCAAATATTTGTAGCTTTGCTAATTTTTGCAGCCATGTCATCAGTTAAAATATCAGGATTTAAAAATATCATAAACGCGCAATCTGGATTATTTTTAACAGCAGCTAACACTTCATCCAATATTTCCCTATTATCATTTAATAAAATCATATAACTGTATATTCCGATTTTTTTACCATTTGTAATTAAGTTAGA
Organism: Sedimentibacter sp.; assembly: GCF_033447055.1. GTDB lineage: Bacteria > Bacillota > Clostridia > Tissierellales > Sedimentibacteraceae > Sedimentibacter. The sequence goes on along the minus strand of NZ_JAWQJF010000093.1, from coordinate 3,767 downwards.
AAATTCTTCACATGTAATATGATTCTCATATCTTTTCTCGAAGTTTAAAACTATTACCCAAGGAACGTTGTAACCGTTTTTTTTTTCATGTTCTCTTATTATGTTTGCACCATATGTGAAACTGTTGTAACCAATGTCAATTCCATAGTTTGCAATTGTATCGTGATTTGTGTTTTTTATTATGTCTTCTATAATGTCATAATAACAGCTGTTTTCATTGGTTAGTATTTCATGAGCCAATTCAAAAAAAATTTTCTGAAATCTGCCTTGAGCAAAATATTCTCCTAAATCCAGCAAATTTCTCACACCTCGCTTAGGATTATCTTTAATGTAGCGTATTCCGTTTTCCACAGCTGTTTTAATTATTGCATATGTAAGTTTATAATTATCCATAATTATCTCCATATATTACTTTATTGTTTTATTAGGATATATCTTTTTTGGCAAATTCCATATAGACAAATTTTAAAAGTGTCAAAAAAAAAGACAATTTTTACATGTGTCTGATTTTTAGACATATAATTATTCTGTCTAATGTTAGATTACAAAAGCGATAATATAATATAAATATAGACATTTGAGGGAGGTTATATTTATGAGTGAAAAGAATATGTTTGAAAATTTGCAATATTTTGGTATGAAAAAGGTTCTTGATTATTTGGATGCAGATCCTGAAAACAATATACCTAAAATACTTGATTGGGTTGAAAAGTTTGACAAGGACGGAATAGCCAACAGGCAAATTGAAACTGTTAAGAGAGTGTTGGACAATACAGATAGCAATTGGTATAAGCTTGTTAAAAGTTTTTATACAGATATTGATCCTAATGTAAGAAAAACTTTTTTTGAAAATTTCATAATTAATGCAACAATTATAGGGGGTAAGCGTCAAAAAAAAGCAAGAGAAGAAAATAACTGTAATGTTCCTTGGGCTATATTGATGGATCCGACATCTGCATGCAATTTGCATTGCACAGGCTGCTGGGCAGCTGAATACGGCAATAAAATGAATATGGACTTCGACACTTTGGACAGCATAATTCAGCAAGGGAAAAAGCTAGGTACTTACATGTACATTTATTCTGGAGGAGAGCCTTTGGTGCGCAAGGATGACATTATTAAGCTGTGTGAAAAACACAATGACTGTGCATTTTTAGCTTTTACAAATTCTACATTAATTGATGAAAAATTTGCTGATGAAATGCTACGAGTTAAAAACTTCGTGCCGGCCATAAGTGTGGAAGGTTTTGAAGAAGAAACAGATTTCAGACGTGGAAAAGGAACTTATAAAAAAATAACAAAAGCTATGGATATTCTTAAAAACAAGAAGCTTCCATTTGGTATTTCTTGCTGCTATACAAGCAAAAATGCAGATGTAATAGGTAGCGAAGAATATTTTGACGATATGATAGAGAAGGGTGCAAAATTCGCGTGGTTCTTCACTTATATACCTGTAGGAAAAGATGCAGTGCCTGAACTTATGGCAACAGCAGAACAGCGTGAATTCATGTATCATCAAATAAGGGATTTCAGACAAACAAAACCTTTGTTCACAATGGATTTTTGGAATGACGGAGAATATGTTAATGGGTGTATAGCAGGAGGAAGAAACTATTTACACATCAATGCAAATGGAGATATTGAGCCTTGTGCATTCATACATTATTCTGATACAAACATTCACGAAAGCACATTGCTTCAGGCATATAAAAATCCATTGTTCATGCAGTACAAACAAAATCAGCCGTTTAATAAAAATCATTTAAGACCTTGTCCTCTCTTGGACAATCCGGGTCGCTTAACCAATATGGTTGAAAAATCAGGAGCCAAATCAACCGACATGCTAAATCCTGAAAATGTAAGAGAACTGAGCAAAAAATGCTATGAAGCTGCTAACAATTGGGCTCCCGTTGCAGATGAGCTTTGGGAGGAATCACACAGCTGTGCAGGATGCTACAGCTGCAATTCAGCTAAATAGAAATATTATAGGGGATGGTCCTGTACCATCTTGTTTTTGTTTTACAGATAAAGTCTTTTCGCTTGCCTAATTAGAAATTTTGGTTATAATTAAATATAGCGAAAGGAAGGAATGCGATGAATATTGAAATTAATATGCCATGTGAAGTTGAAAAAGCACTGAATATTTTGAATAGTAATGGTTTTGAAGCATACATAGTCGGCGGTTGCGTGAGAGATGCAATTTTAGGTGCAGTTCCTTCTGATTGGGACATTACAACTTCAGCAAAGCCGGATGAAATTATTAATTGCTTTAAAGATTACAGAACTATTGAAACAGGACTGAAACATGGAACAGTTACTGTTGTAATTAATCATATGCATATGGAAATAACAACATACAGAATTGACGGAAAGTACAGTGACAACAGACGTCCCGATACTGTTCTTTATACAGATAAAATATCTATGGATTTAAAGCGCAGAGATTTTACTGTAAATGCGTTGGCATACAACTGTGATGGAATTGTTGATTTATTTGGTGGGATTAATGATATTGAGAAAAAAACAATCAAGTGCGTCGGTGATCCCGATGAAAGATTTAATGAAGACGGGCTTAGAATTTTAAGGGCGCTGCGTTTTGCGTCTGTGCTGTGCTTTAATATAGAGGAAAATACTTCAAAAAGAATTCACGAAAATAAAAATCTCTTAAACAATATTTCTTGTGAAAGAATCAACAGTGAATTTTGCAAATTAGTTTTAGGAAAAAATTTTAATAAAATTATGCTGGAATACAAGGATGTAATTGAAGTTTTCATACCTAGTATAAAAAAATTAAACAAAGAAGACTGGAAGCAAAAAATAAATTCAATGGCTATGGTGCCTAACGATTTAATCCTTAAATTTACTTTGCTTTTCTATAAAATTGATGATATTGAGAACATTTTAACGAGATTGAAAAATGACAATGTAACCATTAAGAATGTAAGACTGTTAACTTTAAATATTGATGAAGAAGTACTGCCAACTCCAATAAATGTGAAAAGGTGGCTTAATAAAATTGGTTACGATAATTTAAATCAATTGTTTAATGTTAAAAAGGCAGTTGTGAAGTCTTTTGATAAATCAAATGAAACAGAACTGGAAAATCTTGAAAAAGCAGAGCTTTTAATGAATGAAGCAGTAAAACAAAGACAATGTTTCAGTTTAAAAACATTAGCTATTAATGGTAAAGATTTACTGGAAGCTGGTATAGCCGAAGGCGAGCAATTAGGTGAAATCTTAGACGAAATTTTAGATAAAGTCATAGAAGGAAAATTAGAGAATCAAAAATCTGTTTTAATGGATTATATAAAATTTTATAGAAAATAATAAATTATTGTTGACAAGCTTTATTAGAAGTGTTAAACTCCTAAACAATAATACAAAAACAAAACCGTTGAAGCGAAGATTAAACTATATGTGCACTTACAGAGAGTTAGGATTGATGAGAACCTAGCAGAACGCAGTACAGCAAGTGGATCGCCGAGGGTGAGGTGAAAGGGTTAACACTCAAGTATCTGAAACGTGTGCTTACGTTACAAAGCAGAAAATGTGATTGCATTTTTGTTTAAGTGGATTGAATTTCAGTCAACTAAGGTGGTACCGCAGGAATTTTGCCTGTCCTTTATATAAGGACAGGTTTTTTGTTTTTGTAAATAAAATTACAGGAGAGAAGTGTGAAAAAAGACTGTGATTTTTGGGCAACCTTAACTAAGAGTTCATAGAACCCAATAAAAATATTTGATTAATTAATTACCGTTGCAATTTTT
>NZ_JAWQJF010000092.1:0-13927 GCF_033447055.1 Sedimentibacter sp. | reverse complement strand
TTTCAATTTTAGTCCAGTAATCTTTTCAAATGCACTGTTTGCGTTGAGAAAACGGTAGTCTACTGGTCTTCCTTTACTATCTATGATAATCTCATGTAGCGCAAATCCTTCATACATATTTTCGAAAAGGTTTTTAAATTCATTTTTATTATATCTTACATTCTTATTTGCCATATTAACCTCATATTAATAAAAAAATTATGTTCAAATAAAACAAATGTTTTAAATGCTGCTTAGTAAAGATATTTGCTTATAATTTTTGAAGGAGAAATTAACCTTTTTCACAGGAACTTGCTGGAACAAGTCCATAATCAAAAAAAATTTTATCATAATAAATGAATTCATGCAACATAAATTACCAAATTTAGTTATATCCTTGTAAAATTATGTGAATTTCTAAAACAAAAATTAATATTAATTGTTACGGTTATAGAAGATACTTTAGTTAAAACTAAGGTTGTAATTCAAAGCTTTATACTGAAAAAAATAAATCACAACAGCTTGATATCTTTAGGTGCTTCAAATTAACGATTTCTTGAATCTTTGATTTCTGAAAATGGGAAAACTCAAACAAATAATTTATATATTGTAATTTATAGAAATACAATATATACTTATGTGTACATAATATTTAAGGAGGTAGCAACAGTTGCAAATAAGCATAACAAATCATGATGTTAACATTTTGTACTGCTATACGATATTCATTCAAACGACTTCTTGAGGAATAGCAATAGAAGATTTAAAATTTTAAGATGATAAAGATGTACAAAGTAAATTCGCAAGAATTAAGCATCAATTTATATATATAACATTATTAACAGTGCTAGAGAGTAAATGTAAAAAAGAAGGAATAGAAATCAAGAAAGTAAAGCCACAATTTACAAGCAAAATAGGACTATACAAATACTGTCACCAATATGGAATGGATGTACATAATGGTGCAGCAATGGTAATAGGAAGAAGAATTTAATGAAAAAATGAATGTTCAAAATAGTCGATTATAAATAATATTATAAAAGGAAAGGTAGGTGAAAAACCTGATTTGTGGATAAAAAACAGAAAACAGCTGCAATCTTGTTGAACTTAATTTAAAAATCAATTAAGGCTATGCGAAGTTTTAATACGAAAGTATTAATCTCAGTGGTTGGATTCTGTAATACCACCGTCTTATAGATTAAATAAGATGAAAAAACATAATGTTATGAAATATTATGTTTTTAAAAATCAGGATGTATATGCGAATAGTAATTATCGGAGCAGTTGCTGCAGGAACATCGGCAGCCGCAGAAATAAGGAGACGAAATAAAGAAGCTCAAATTGTTATCTACGAGAAAGACAATTATATTTCTTATTCAGGATGCGGAATGCCTTATTATATCAGCAATGAATTTAGTGATTTCAATGAATTGGTACCAAGAAATCCAAGATTTTTCAAAGAAAAATACGATGCAGATATTCTTATAGGCCATGAAGTTTTGTCAATTCAACCTGATAAAAATGCATTGACAATAAAAAATATTGTTACTGGTGAGATTTTTCAGGATACTTATGACTATATGATTATATCAACAGGGGCTTCAAGTGAAAAGCCACCAATAAAAGGATCTGATAAAGAAAATGTTTTTCTTCTTAGAACCATTGAACACATGAACGCAATAAAATCATATATAGAACACAATAAGCCTAAGACAGCAGCAATAATTGGAACAGGACTAGTCGGACTGGAAATGTGTGAAAGCTTTACAAGGCTTGGAATTGAAACAACTCTTATCGCAAGATCATCTATTGCAAAGAGTATGGATAACGATATGACAATCTATATAGAAAATAACCTTAAGAAAAATGGAGTTAAGGTTCTTACTAATACGCCAACTAAGGAAATAAATGATTCAGGTGTTGTTTTGAATGACGGCAGTATCATTGATGCAGACATAGTACTGCTTGCGACAGGTGTCCATCCTAATGTTGAACTGGCAGAAAAAGCTGGCATTGAAATAGGAGCTACAGGCTCTATTAAAGTTGACAGAAAAATGAAAACAAATATAGATAACATATACAGCTGCGGGGACTGTTCAGAACAATTCAATATCATAACCGGGAAACCTGTATATCGTCCAATGGGTTCCACTGCAAATAAAACTGGCATAATAGCAGGAAACAACATAACCGGAGGAAATGATGAATTCAGAGGAATTCTGGAAACATTGATATTCAGGGTTTTTGATATGACTGCAGCACAAACAGGTTTGACAGAAAAGGAAGCAAAACGGATGGGATATGATGTAGTTGTATCTACAGATTCAAAATCCGACAAACCGGAATACATGGGTGGCAAAAAAATGGTCATAAAAACAATCGCAGAAAAGAATAGTGGCAGACTGCTTGGGGCACAAATAATTGGATATGAAGGTGTTGATAAAAGAATTGATGTTTTTGTAACCGCAATTACACTAAAAGCAACAGCAGAAGATCTTATATATCTTGACTTAGCCTACGCTCCTCCATATTCAATTCCAAAAGATCCATTGTTTTTTACCGGAATTAAATTAAGAAAAGCATTAAAATAATTGAAATAAATAAGAAATGCAACACGTAAAAAATTTCATAAAAAAATCGGGAATATTATTCCCGATTTTTTTCGCTCTATTTAATATTAATTATATTAAAGTTACGTTAGATGCTTGGTCGCCTTTGTTGCCTTGAGTAATTTCAAAGCTAACTTTCTGACCTTCTTCTAATGATTTGAATCCGTTTCCTTGAATAGAAGAAAAATGAACGAATACGTCTTTTCCATTATCTGCTGTTATAAATCCAAATCCTTTTTCTGCGTTAAACCACTTTACTGTACCTTTATTCATGAGGTACCTCCTAATTTTTATTTATATTCCATAGTAAGTAAAAAAAATTCACACATTTTTACAAATCATATATACACTTAACATATATATAATCTCTAAAAACATGTGAAATCTATAGATACATCTGTAATACTTATTTAATATAGCACACATATCTTTTCTTGTCAATCACTATTTATTAATTTTTTAATTTAAAAATTGCAACACTAAATAAGGTTATGCAGCTAGGCTGTAAAAGTGAAACCAAGGAAATAATGTATCAACTATATATAAAAAATTTTTCCTGTTGACTGCATCAAATGTTCAAATGTTATCTGCCAAAATATGCCTATAGAAGCTACAGACGTTCCAACTCCTATCTCTATCATTAAATTTTGCACAGGAAAAGATAGTGATACTGCAGTAAGTGCATTTTCACTTATCCTAGCAACAAATATGCTGTCCACTACATTATAAAATGCTTGTATAAGCATAGATATCATTATTGGTATTGACATATTTATTAATAATTTTTTAATGGGCATTACACCCATCTTGTTTTCTTTTAATTGTTTCATTTGTTTCTCCATTACATATAATTTTTCACAAAAATAAAGCTGCAGGAACAGCTTCAAATTTCCTGCACTTTAAATAATTAGATTTTTCAATTTCGTCTCATAATGACAACTTCTCATTCTAACATTTTCTACATTTATTTACAACAACAAATATCCATGCGAATAAGTTTTGAATTTTCTAACGACACATTTATTTTAAGCTCCGAAGAAATTTCCTCAAACAAAATTAAATCACCCTTAGAAATATTAAAAATTTCATTATCTGATATTTTAAATGAAGCATAACCTAGACCACAAAAAAATGCAAGCCAATTATATTTTTTATTGCACGTTTCACACAAATCATTAATTGTTATTATTCCGCTTTTATCAACAACTGACATCATTCCTTCACAATTTTTAGAAAGCATCATATTAAAATCAGTTACCTTTCCAATTGCAGAAGATTCCCATCCACCATCAAAAACATCTATTTCTTTATATGGTTCCATATCAATATTATAACGATTCTTATGAAACACCCTTGATTTACCTTCAAGCATAATCAAATAACGAGTAAAATTTTCAAGGTTACTATACTTAGCTTCACCATCACTATTTGAAGTTGCCATACTAAGCCTGAACATAAAATTTCTTGATACATAATCAGAATCAAGTGGGTAAATAAAGTATTGTTTACTCTCGCCGCCAGCCCATCTCGAAGTTGTTACTGCATCTTCTTTAATAACCGTAATATTCAAAGTAAATCTCCCCTTATTGTACTAATTCTCTTTTAATCCGTCCTCTAATATTTTTAGCATCAAATCCACGGGCGCTTTTTTTTCTGTCCAAATTTCAAAAGCTTCTGCGCCTTGATATAACAACATTGATAAACCAAATACTGTTTCACATCCGATTTCTTCTGCTTCTTGTAAAAGCTTGGTTTTCTTTGGATTGTAAACTACATCACAAACTGTTAATTTTTCATTAAGCAAATCTTTGTCTATTGGACTAAAATCAATATTAGGAAACATTCCTACATTCGTTGTATTAATTAAAATATCCGAATCATCTATTGCTGTTTTCATATCTTCGTGAAAAAATGGAACCGCCACACTGCATTCACCTACTTTTTCATTTATATCATTGGATAAAGCTAATGCTTTTTCATATGTTCTGTTACATATATATATTTTATCAGCTTTGTCTAATGCCAAAGTCATGCTTACGGCTCTTGAAGCTCCTCCGCTTCCCAGTACAAATACTTTTTTACCTTCTATTTTCGTTCCCGTATTTTGTTTATATGATTTTAAAAATCCGATTCCGTCAGTGTTATATCCTTTTAATACCCCGTTTTTTATGGATACAGTATTGACCGCACCAATGCATTTTGCATATTCATCTATTTCATCAAGGTATTTTATAATATCTATTTTATATGGTATTGTAACATTAAAGCCATCAAAATTCATTTTTGAAATACCTTTGACCACAGTCTCTAAATTTTCTGGAGATACTTCAATTGGAATGTATATTTTATTCAACAAATACCTTTCAAATGCTGCATTTTGCATTAATGGCGAAAACGAATGTCCTAAAGGATATCCTATAAGTCCTATTAATTTAGTTTCAGTGTTAATTTTCAAAATTTACCTCCATAGAATAGTATCTTCAGTTTCATATTTCTACTTTTTATATTGTTCTTTGCCAATTTTACATAAATCATTTCCCTTATTGTCAATAATTAATCCCTCTAATTTATTATATTGTAATATAATCAACATCCTTATTCAATCAATTCTTATTATATACAATTAAATTTTTTGTTTGTTGCAAATAATCTATATTAATACTATAATTATATAAATAAATATTTATAAAGAGGATTAATAAATGACTGAAGACAACAAGAAAAAATTCATTGTTAATGTAGCTTTCATAGTAACCGTTTATGCAGTTTTATATTTTATTTTTGTCTATATGATTCATTGGGTTATGCCATTTATTATAGGATTTTTAATAGCCCTTGCACTCAGACCAATTACTAAACTTGTAAACAAATTAGTAAACAGCACAGGAAAAGGTGTTGCTGTATTCGTAGTTGCTATGTTTTATGCTACAGCAGCAACAATTATTTGGCTTCTTGTCACATTCATGTTTGCACAAATAACTGATTTAATCAATGTTATGCCAGATTTATATTTTAGCAGATTAGAGCCATTACTACTAGGATTTAGCGACTGGATTGTGGAAAATACAAAGACTATATCACCGGATGTAGCAAATACTATTTCTCAAGTTATTACAAACGGAATAAGTTACATTTCTGATATTATAAAAAACATATCAATTAATGTTGTTCAATTCGCAACCTTAATAATATCAAATTTCCCATTATATTTAATATCAATTATTTTCACAATTGTATTGTCCGTATTCATCAGTGTTGAATACAGCAATATTACAACATTCATAAAGCGTCAGCTACCGGACAAATTCAATTCTACATTTCAGGAAGCGCGAATTTTTTTAACCGGAACTTTGTGGAAAATGATTAAATCTTACATATTAATATTATTTATTACTTTCATTGAATTATTGACAGGATTGACAATTCTTGATGTAAATTACGCACTGCCAATTGCAGCAATAGTTGCTATACTTGACATAATGCCGATAGTAGGAACCGGCGGCGTAATAATTCCATGGGCAATTATTGAATTAATTCTAGAGAATTACAAGCTAGGCGGTGGATTGTTAATTTTATATGTTACGGTTACTGTTGTAAGAAACATTATTGAACCAAGGATTGTTGGTCATCAAATAGGTTTACATCCTATAATTACAATAACTGCAATGTATGCCGGACTCAGATTGTTTGGTTTTGTAGGTTTTATCATAGCTCCGGTGATAGCAATTTTAGTCAAATACTTGAATGATACCGGTAAAATACATTTATTCAAATAATAACACAGTCTCGTTCACCAATTTATTAGCTCGCTTTCGCGCACAATAAAAGGCAAGGTCATAAACCTTGCCTTATTTATATATCTATTTAATTAAATTATACCTTGTGCCATCATAGCATCTGCTACTTTTTTGAATCCTGCTAAGTTAGCTCCTGCTACCAAGTTATATCCCAATCCAGCTTCTTCTGCTGCAACAACAGAGTTGTTGTAAATATTTTTCATGATACCATGTAATTTAGCATCTACTTCTTCGAATGACCAAGAATATCTCATTGAGTTTTGGCTCATTTCCAATGCTGATGTAGCAACTCCGCCGGCATTAACTGCTTTAGAAGGAGCAACAACCATTCCAGAATCTTGAATAAATTTCAATGCATCATTTGTAGTAGGCATGTTAGCTACTTCTATATAATATTTAGATCCGCTTGCTACTATTTTCTTAGCTTCTTCCATGTTAATTTCGTTTTGAGTTGCACATGGCATGTAAACATCTGCTTTTACTGCCCATGGTTTTTGTTTAGGGAAGAATTCAACGCCAAATTTATCAGCGTAATCTTGAACTTTGTCTCTTCCTGATGATCTCATGTAAAGCATAAATTCTTCTTTTTCGCCTTTAACTCCGTTAGGATCGTAAATATATCCGTCTGGACCTGATATAGCAACAACTGTTCCGCCTAACTGATTAATTTTCTGAACAACTCCCCAAGCAACGTTACCAAAACCTGATACTACGAATGTCTTGCCTGCTACTTCTTCTCCGAAGTGGTTCAATACTTCCTGTGTATAATATACAGCGCCATAACCTGTTGCTTCTGTTCTTGCCAAGCTTCCGCCATAAGGTATGTGTTTACCTGTTAACACGCCATTTTCGAAAGCACCTTTTATTCTTCTGTACTGTCCATATAAGTATCCTACTTCTCTTCCGCCAACTCCTATATCTCCTGCCGGAACGTCAACATCTGGTCCTATGTGTCTATATAATTCAGTCATGAAGGCTTGACAGAATCTCATTACTTCAGCATCTGACTTTCCTCTTGGATCAAAGTCAGAACCACCTTTAGCTCCTCCTATCGGAAGACCTGTCAATGAGTCTTTGAATGTTTGTTCAAATGCTAAGAACTTCATTATTCCAGTATATACTGATGGATGGAATCTCAAGCCACCCTTATAAGGTCCTATAGCTCCGTTGAATTGAATTCTGTATCCTCTGTTAACTTGAACCTTTCCATTATCATCTACCCAAGATACTTTAAATGATATGCTTCTTTCTGGTTCAACTATTCTTTCTAATAATCCTGCTGCTTCGTATTCCGGATGTTTTTCAATCATTGGTTCAATACTGTATAAAACTTCTTCAACAGTTTGAATAAACTCAGGTTCATTAGAATCTCTCTTCTTAACTTGATCAATTACTCTTTCAATATATGCATTCATTTGCAAAACCTCCATGAAATAATTTATGTATTTCCTTTTTCATTATATCAAAAAGTATTCACAATACAATCAGTTTTATATTAACTATTTGTAATTTTAGTTTTTTTTAACAATCATGTTTGCCAAGTAACGAGTTTTATTAATTATCTATTTATAATTTTAATTATTTATTAATAATATATTAATTAATCGTAATATTTTATTTTTAAAAAAAGATTCCATCACATAAAGATAGAATCTCGGCTTCTTAACTTTTATTCGTTTTCATTTTTCATTTTATTGTAGTAATAAGTCAAAGAAAACAAACTTTCATTCATGTGAACATTTTCTACATATACATCATCGGGCAATTTTAAATCTTTTGGAGCAAAATTCCATATAGCTTTTATACCATGTTTAGCAACTTGTTCAGCAACATGCTGGCTAACGCTCTTTGGTGTACATATAACAGCTATGTCTATTTTTACTTTCTTAAGAAATTCTTCTAAATCATCACAATCCATAATTACAGCATTTCTAACAGACATGCCTATAAGTTTTGGATTTTTATCAAACAAAGCTACAACTTCATAGTCAGCTTCATAAAAGCCTGTATAATTTGCAATTGCTTGACCGATATTTCCTGCCCCTATTATTATAATCCTATATTTCTTATTTAGTCCTAATATTTTAGAAATCTCATTTCTTAAATTTTCTACATCATATCCAAACCCTTGTTGCCCAAATCCTCCAAAATTGTTTAAATCCTGACGTATTTGCGAAGCTGAAAAACCAGTCATCTCGCTCAATTCTCTAGATGATGTTTTATTAACACCTGATTTATTTAATTCACCAAGATATCTGTAATATTTTGGCAGTCTTCTTATTACTGCAGGTGATATTTTATCGTGTCTATCCATAATTCGCCTCCTGCTTATATTTTAACAATCTTTTATTCCTTTTGCAACATTTTTTTTAATAAAAGCACACTTTTTTCACGATTTTTTATGAGTTTTTCATTATAATGCTTTCAACAACATTTGCCGCATCCTCAATTGCATCACAACACTTTTCAAGACGATCAAACGCAGCAGTCCATGTCAATATTTCTATAGCATTATCAGGTTTGATATGTAACCTTCTGACAGCCTCTGTATAAAGGTTATCACCATCTTCTTCAAGCTTATTAATATGAACAATTTTCTTGTGAATTTCCTTTGACTTACGGAAATTTTTAAATTCTTCGAAAGTTTCCTTTAATTCTTCGCACCCCTTAAGTATTAAATTAGAAAATCTAAGTGCTTCTTCTCTAATTTCTTTTACATTGTACATATACATATGAAGCAAAACATCTTCTATGCAATCCGTGATATCATCAATTTCACGTAAGAGTGATACTATATCTTCTCGCTCAATTGGTGTAATAAATTCTCGTGCAAGCCTTCTTGTAATTTCATGTCCTTCCAAATCAGCAGCATGCTCTAAGTTGTGCATATGTTTCATTTTTTCTTGTAAAGTATCAGCATTAAACTCTTTAAGAATTTCATCTAACATTTTTGCAGCATCACAACAATATTCTGATAATTTAACAAATCCATCAAAATAGTTAAATTCATTTTTACGCGTCATTTTTCACCTCTATAATATTAATTAAAAAATCATCATAAACATTTTAGCCATAAGATAACCTATTAACCCGCAACCCGGAAATGTCAGTACCCAAGTCATAACCATTTCGTTAACAAAGCCCCATTTGACAGATGAAAGTCTTTTTGCAGCACCTACACCCATTATGGCTGTGGTCTTTGTATGAGTTGTGCTTACAGGAATACCTGTCATTGATGAAATAAACAAACATGTTGCAGCTGCCATATCAGCTGAAAAGCCTTGATACTTTTCCAATTTGCACATATCCATACCAACTGATTTTATTATCTTATAGCCTCCTATTGATGTTCCCAAAGCCATAACAGCGGAGCATAGAAGCATCATCCAAACTGGAATTTCAAAACTGGTAACATTTGCTTGTCCATTGGCAAGAAATATTCCCAACATGAAAACTCCCATGAATTTCTGACCATCTTGGGCTCCATGCATAAATGCCATAGTTGCTCCGCTGGCAATTTGAGCCTTCTGAAAGAACGAATTTGTTTTTGTTCTGTTAAATCCATGAAAAATCAATTCTGTTAATTTTACAGTAATCCATCCCATAACAAAACCTAAAACAGTTGATAAAATTAGTCCATATATTACTTTAACCCATTCACTACCGTTAATTCCTGATAGACCGTCATGTAAAGAAATGGCAGCACCTGATATTCCTGCTATTAATGCATGGCTTTCGCTTGTTGGTATTCCAAACCACCAGGCTGCAGTTGACCATGCTACAATTGCAAATAACGCAGCACATAAAGCGACAAGAGCATCCTTTGAATTACCTCCAAAATCAACCATATTATATATTGTCATTGCAACATTAGCATTAATCATAGTCATAACAAAAACACCAAGAAAATTAAATACAGCAGCCATTAAAATAGCTGATCTTGCTGTTATAGAACGTGTTGAAACGCATGTGGCAATAGCATTTGGGGCATCTGTCCACCCATTCACCATTATTACTCCTAATGTTAATACTGTAGTAATTAATAGCATCGGATTAGATATAATTTGTGATAGAAAATTTGAAAATGGAACAGCGACCATATTATTCTCCTATTTAGAATTTTTACAAATTCGTTTTTATATACTTTTTAATTTTTGTTTACTTTGCCTTTACTTGTTTTTTACATACATTTTTAATATAACACAGTTTTTGTATTTTTTCTACTAATTTGTCAACAAAATGTAATTAATAGTATTGAATTGCTGCATTCATCTTTGATATGTTAAATTTATTTGTAACCCTTTAATATTGTTTTGAATATTATATTAACTAAGACTAAGAATCAATTTTGGAGGGTATTATGAAAAAAATTATTTCTTTACTTGTTGTTGTTCTACTTATTACATCTATGATGCTTGTAGGATGCGAACAAAAAACAACGGAAAAACAAGACGTTCGACTTGTTGAAGTAACACATTCGATTTTCTACGCGCCTCAGTATGTTGCAATTGAAAAAAGATTTTTTGACAAACAAAATTTAGCTATTGAACTTACCAATGGAGGCGGTGCCGATAAATGTATGGCTGCCTTAGTTAGCGGAGAAGCAGATGTTGCTTTCATGGGACCAGAAGCCAGCATATATGTTTATTTGCAAGGAAGAGAAGACCATGCAGTTAATTTCGCCCAGCTTACTCAAAGAGACGGATCTTTTATTGTTGGTAGAGAAAAAGATAATAACTTCACTATTGACAAATTAAAAGGTAAGACAATACTTGGAGGCAGAAAAGGCGGAATGCCCCTTATGGCATTGGAGTATGTTTTAAAACAAAACAACATGACCCCCGGTGTTGATCTTGAAGTGAGAACAGATGTGCAATTTGATATGATGGCAGGAGCATTTGCATCTGGAGAAGCAGACTACACTACATTGTTTGAACCATTGGCTTCTACATTTGAACAACAAGGTAACGGATATGTACTCGAATCTGTAGGAGAACTTGCAGGATATATACCATATACCTGCTACAGCTCTTTAGGAAGCTATATTGAAGAAAATCCAGAGATTGTTCAAGGATTTGCTAATGCTTTGTATGAAGGAATGTCTTGGGTTGAAGAACATACCGCAATGGAAGTTGCTGAAGCAATACTTCCTCAATTTGCAGATTCAGATGTAGAATTTATAGCTGAAATAGTTCAGACATACAAAGATTTGGACACTTGGAATCCTGATCTCGTACTAGGTGAAGACGGATATAACAGGCTTATTGATATTATGATAACTGCCGGTGAAATTGAAGAAGACGCTCCATATGAAGAAATACAAACTCCTGATTTTGCACTAAAAGCAAAGGAAAATTACAAAAAATAAACTTCAGCAAATGCTGAAGTTTTTTTTTTAATATTGATTGAATACCGGTGTAATATTGTCATCCTCAAAGTCAAGACCTGCTTCTTCAAAAGAAAGGCCTTCAATATTGTATTCAACATTTGCTACTTCTTCAAATTGCTCAAGACAAAGAACTACTATTGCATTCATATCTTCAAATTCTTCTTCAGACAGGTTAACTGCTTCAACGCCTAAATCAACAACAGCAGTATCTCCCTTAACGCTTACTCCTCTAAGATTAACGTTCATAGGAATTTTATTGCTAAGAGCTGTATCTTCAGGTGGTCCGTTGAATAATTTTTCTACAACTGTAACTGCAGGATTATCAATTTTGTTTGCTGAAAAAGTTATAGGAATATAATGTCCTGCAACTTCAGTATCAGGAGCTTTATAATAAACTGTATAATTAACTCCGCCGGCATTTCCGTATAGATTAATGTTTTCTCTTTCAAAAGCTGTATCTATACAATATCCTTTTGGCAAAGTTGCCAATGCCTGACCCTCAACTAATATTTCAACTTTATTAATGGTAGAAAATTCAGTCAATGTATATGTAATTGCTAAAATCATATTTTCTTCCTGTTCTATAGAAGCTGTATTTAAAACATTTTCGCTTAAGTCTACCCTGCACAAACCATCCTTGATTGACATTCCTCTTATTTCAGTTCCTTCCGGCAATACACCATGAAGTCCGGACTGAGCAATTTTTTGCTCTGTTTCACTGCCTGTAACCATACTTCTCAATGTTGCTTTTGCAATTCCTTCTTCCCATGGAATTGTAGTGTTTACAGGAACTACAAAACCATTTTCATCCTCATAATATGCCATAATTTCGGTCATTTTTATTTCTTCGGCATTTACTGTGACGGTTTCTATTGCATCTCCATCTGACTCATATAATTCTTCATCGCAAATACTGTCATCTACAATTTCAAAATCTGACAAATCTGTCACATCTGCTAAATCTTTATCATCTTCCCCCTTTAGACCAACCATCATATCTAAAGTGCTACATCCTGTTATACTTACTGCCATGCAAACAATCAATATTAGAGACATAATACTTTTATAAGACAATTTTATAACCTCCTCACGCCTTTATATATAGTATTATATTTGGCATGTACAGAAGATATGACTTTAATAAATAAAATAATAAAAATATAAAAATATAAACGGCTACAGCTTTCAACAAACCATAACAATTTTATATTTAACCAATATTTTTATACTTTTTTGCCCCAAATTTGCCCAGATATTTTTAGTAACATGCCAGGCAGTAATATAGTTAATAGAGTGGGCCGGTGGATCCTGAGCCTCCGGCATTTGTTTTGTAACACATCATCTGTACAAGCATACAATATATCAAAGCCACTCGTGAATAACGCTGGCTGGATAAAAAAGAGAAGAGGGCTAAACCGAATTGTATGGTTGCCCTCATTTTCTTTCCAAAAAATAAAAAAAGACCAGGCAATTAAGCCTGGTTACTTCACTATTCTATCTAACAAAGCAAATACTTCTCCGCGTGTCATAAAGTCATTATATCGTTCATCATTGATTCCAATGCCTTTTGATTGCAGACTCAGCTTATGCTTTTCTGCCCAATGCGGTTCTTTGGTGATCTCTTTGTAATACTCTTCAATTTCCTTAATGTACTTGTCCCAATGCAGCAGAGTATATGCCGGACAGTTCTTTCCACTCCAGTGCTTGTGTGGCACCACATTTTCAATCGGTATGTTGTATTCCTTAATTAGACAAGCAACGAATACCTTTGCTGTATTCTCTGAAATTTCGTCTTCTCCAATTTCCAGAGCAATACTTGATCTGTTGCCGGGTCCGTTATATCCATCCCCTGCATGCCAGCCGACTTCATTGAACAGCAACTCCTGGAATACTTTGTTGCCTATTATTGTGAGATGCCAGCTCTTATATCCATTATAGCTGTCAGCATACTCAGTAAGATTTTCAGCTGAAGCTCCTTTGGCTGCAGGATTATGAAGCGTTATGTATTGAGGTTTCATGACTAGCTGCGACCTGGCCAGTTTATTTGTTACTGGAATTAGATCCTGTGCAAATTTAATGCTTGGGAATTCAAATTTTGTTATTAATCCATTTTCTATTTTCATTCTCCATCACCACCTACAATCGCATCTCCG
>NZ_JAWQJF010000091.1:0-9758 GCF_033447055.1 Sedimentibacter sp. | reverse complement strand
TATATCTTCCACAAAAATTATCAAGGAAAACAGGCAAAGTAAACGGAAATAATTACAGAGAAATGTTTTTAAATTATTTAGAAACAAAAGAAGCATATCTTGTTGAACTTAATTGAAAAAATCAATTAAGGCTATGCGAGGTTTTAATACGAAAGTATTGATCTTAGTGGTTGAATCCTGTGATACCACCGTCTTATAAATTAAATAAGATGAAAAAACATAATGTTATGAAATGTTATGCTTTTAGAAACCAGGAGACGGAATTAATAAAAGTTTTAAATACTGATGCTATTTCATTTTAATTGACAAAATGAAATAAGAATAGTATATTTAAAGTGTAATTTCTTTTTAGGAGTGTATTTTATGAATGACAGAGCAGGTGAATATAAGATTAATCTTACAGGAGATTTGAGATATAAATCATTTTTACCAAAACCTTTACCACCTAACCCACATATTGAACTTGACGAAGATGCTATACTTTTGCTTTCTAAGGCTAATAGAAGTTTGGGAATTTTAGAGGGGATATCAAGACATATACCTGATAATGATTTATTTGTTTCAATGTATGTAAGAAAAGAAGCACTTTTATCTTCTCAAATAGAGGGTACACAAGCTACACTTGATGATATTTTAGATCCAAATATTGAAGGAAATACCAATAAAAATGTCGCAGATGTTATTAATTATATTAAAGCTTCCCAATATGCTAAAAAACGGTTGAATGATTTACCTATATGTAATCGTCTATTGAAGGAAACACATGAAGTATTAATGCTTGATGTAAGAGGAGGAGAAAAAAATCCAGGTGAATTTAGAAGCAGCCAAAATTGGATAGGACCTCAAGGTAGTACGTTGAATGATGCTAGATATGTTCCGCCGAATGTAGAAGATATGAAAGAAGCTATGTCAGAACTTGAAAAATTCCTCAATAATGAAGATGATATGGATCCTTTAATAAAAGCTGGATTGGCTCATTATCAATTTGAGACCATTCATCCTTTTTTAGATGGTAATGGGAGAATTGGAAGACTGCTTATTACGCTTTTCCTTATGGAAAAACAAATTCTAAGTCAAGAAACCTTATATATATCTTATTTTTTAAAAAGAAATAGGGTTGAATACTATGATCGTTTGATGGAAGTTAGAATTAAAGGTAACTATGAACAGTGGATAAAATTTTTTCTTTTAGCTATCTATGAAACGGCAGAAGATGCTATTGCAACTATTGAAAAGATTGATAAATTACATAACACAAATTATAAAGCTGTAGAAAAAACAGGAAGAGCTGCTAAAACCATAAAGAAGGTATTTGAATATCTAGAAAGCAATCCAATTATTGATATAAAAAAGACAAGTGCAGAATTAGGCATTTCTTTTAACGCAGCTTCAAATGCTGTAAAAAAACTTATTGAGCTGAATATTTTAAAGCAAACAGAAAGTTCGCAAAGAAATAGGGTTTTTGTATATGAAGAATACTTAAAAATAATGAGAAAAGATACTTAACCTACGGTAACCTACGGTACCAGGTACTTAGCTTTTATAATATAATTTTAGAAATCCTGCATCTGTTCAAGGATTTAAAGGTGAAGGACTTCGTACAACAATAAGTGTGGATCAGTACTGGATTCATGAAATCAGTGATTTTCTGAAAATAGAAATAAATAAATACCTTACAATTTCTACTGGAATGATTTTAATTTTTGCTGTGATGGCTTTATTTGTATGGTTATTTTTTAAAACAAAGACAGGAACAGCTATTACTGCAGTTGGTTCTAATCCGGATTATGCCAGAGCTTCAGGAATTAGCATTGACAAAATGCGAATAATATCAGTAATGCTGTCAACAATGATTGCATCAGTTGGAATGATTGTTTATGAGCAAAGCTTTGAATTTATACAAATGTATAATGCACCATCTGCATTTTCATTTCCTTCAGTTGCAGCAGTCTTGCTGGGGGGAGCTTCTGTTAACAAAGCAAGTATTACAAATGTTGTAATTGGAACAATATTATTTCAAGGTATGGAGGAATCGTATTAAACAGAGCTAAGGGCAGAGAAATGATTACCTCCATGATGCTAGGGCTATTTATATCAGGCATATATCAGTTTTTCCTTTTGTATATATGTGGAACAATAGTTCCATTTCAAAATGCAAATTTGATATTATCTAGAGGATATGGTGTTCGTAATGCATTGGATTTAGGTGTTGCAAAGGGATTTGATAATTTATGGCAGATATCAATAGGTGGTGTAGATATTCCTATTGGAACATTTTTAATTATTGGTTTAATTTGTATATTCACCATATGGTTTAGAAAGACTAAATTAGGACATGACATGAGAGCGGTTGGTCAAGAGTGATAAAATTGTGAAAAAAATTAGGAGATATATATGCTTGAGACAACTAGAGTATTAAAGGAGAAATCCTGCGTACTTGATAAGGTATAGATTGTGAAGTTTGTACAAACATAGGGTGGTAACATGAAGCTTTCGTCCCTTTGCTTTTTGGCAAAGTGATGAGGCTTTTATATATTTAAAAACTAAAATGAAAGTGCAAATTTTAGGTAATGAAATGTATAAGGATGGTATAATGCTTATAAGAAATTTATTTGATTAAATAGTTGTGGTGTATTCTTTTGAAATTTTTCCTCCAAAGCCAGACGATCCAATTGTTTATGCTAAGGATGCTAAAGATGCTGTAGCTATTGCCGGAGCAGTGCTGAGCTGATCTGTTTCATAAAAATAGACTAAATTATATTGAGTTGTTTGACATGGAAGGAGTAATGTTATTACTTACTGAAAGCTTAAACCTGAAATTTGAGAATCTTTATTGACTTAAACATGCAATTAAGGTAAAATTTAAAAGAAGAAGAAAAAGAAGTTAAAAAGGCATATTATTTAAGTTTTACAATGATTAATCAGTATTTGAGTAAGTTCAAGGGGGTGCTGATATTGAAGTTAAGGAACAAAGTTTTATTGGCAATCGTTCCTTTAATGCTAATTACTATTATATCAATAAATATAGCATTTGGATTTTTTTTCAGAGATTTTATATTGGAACATGAGAAAACTCAGGTTAATTCGGTTAATGAAACTGTTTCTTTGTTTTTCAATGAAAAAAAAGATAAATATGTTTCAATCGCTAATGATTGGGCTCATTGGGACGATACTTTCAATTTCGTAAACAATAATTATCCAGAATATTTAAATGATAATTTGATGGAGGATACGTTTACTAATCTTGACTTAAGTTTTATTGTTTATTTAAATGATGACGGTTCAATATTTCATAAACAATTTTATGATTTTGACATGGAAATTAAAACTGACTTTCCGAAAGATTTCTTTGATAATTTTGACAATATAGTTAAACATTCTAAGTTAGAAGATGATTTTTTTGGAATTTACAAATTGGGAAATGAGTATTATTTTATTGCAGCATCTGATATAACTGATTCTGAATTTACTGAGCAAATAGATGGGAAAATGATAATTGGCAGGATGATTGATGAAAATATTATTGCAGGTATTGAAAAAAATACGGGTTGCAGTTTAGATTCAGTAAGTTTCTACAGCAATATAACAGATAGTCTGCCAAATGAAGCAGGACACTCAATATTACGAAGTTACTCAATAAGCGAAAATAAAGATTCATTATTAATAGAGCTACTCGTTATAAATGATTATGATATGGGTTCATCCATCATGCTGTCTTTTACAAAGACAAGAGATTTGTACAAAATGGGAATAGAAGATATTAGTAGTTTTGCTTTTTCTAATACTGCCGGTTTTATTATTATTGTATTATTAATTTTTGTTTTTTTAAGCATTTATTTATCTAAGCCGTTTGTCAGTTTAATTGATGATGTAAAAGGTATAGATTTGACAAGGAAAGAATTCATTAAAATATCTGAAAAAGGTCAAGATGAATTCTCTTATTTGCGCAAATCAATAAACAATATGCTTGAGGTAATTGACGCAGAACAAAAAGAAATTCGCAATAATGAGGAAAAATTATCACTTGAACGCAATAAATATCTTCAGACAATAATATCTATTGGTGATGGTGTGCTGGTTGCGGACAGGGATGGAAATATTGAGATGTTAAACTATGTTGCAGAGAAGTTAACAGGATGGACAACTGCAGAAGCATTTGGGAAGCACTACAAAGAAATATTGGTTCTCTCACATGAACAAAATGGTATGACAATTAAAGATCCTATTGCAGAAGTATTTGCTACTGATTGTATTCAGAGTATGGAAAATCATACTGTTTTAACATCCAAGGATGGTACGATATATAATTTGGAAGACAGCGCTGCACCAATTAAGGATGATACTAGTAAAACAGTTGGCATTGTGATGGTTTTTCGTGATGTAACCGAAAAAAAGGAGCAGCGGAAAAGAATTGAATATTTAAGTTTTCATGATTCGTTGACAGGATTGTATAACAGAAGGTTTGCCGAAGAAGAACTGCTGAGGTTGGATACAGAAAGGAATCTTCCTATTTCAATTATTGTAGGGGATGCTAATGGATTAAAACTCACCAATGATATTTTCGGTCACGCTTATGGAGATATGCTTCTTGAAAAAGTAGCAAAAGTTCTCAGGAGAGTTTGTCGTGCGGATGATATAATTGCCAGGTGGGGCGGGGATGAATTTATTTTAATATTGCCAAATACTGATTTTAATGCAGCTGAGCAAATTCTTAATCGTATAAAAGAAGAATTATCAAATGAAAAAACGAAGTCGATAAAGGGCAGTATTTCTATGGGTGTAGATACAAAAATCCATGCAGCAGATAATATAGAGAATGTTTTGAATAGGGCTGAGGAAAGTATGTACTTATCGAAAACATTGGAACGAAAAGAATTGCAAGGCAAAGTCATTGAATTAATCATAGAAACACTCCATGAAAATAGTTCTAGAGAAAAGGACCATTCTATTAATGTTAGTAGATTATGCGTAGATATCGGAAGAGAATTGAAATTGTCAGGGTTGGATATTCGAAAGTTAGAATCAGCAGGATATCTTCACGACATTGGTAAAATTGTGTTGACTTCGGAATTATTAAATAAGAATGTTCAGTTGAATAATAACGAATTGGTTGAGATGAGAAAACATGTTATGGTAGGATACAGAATTCTTAACTCATTTGATGATACGGTTGATTTGGCAGAAGCTGTGCTGCTGCACCATGAACAGTGGAATGGAAACGGCTATCCTAAGGGTTTAAAAGGAGAAGAAATTCCATTGCTTTCAAGAATAATTTCCATAGCGGAATGTTACGACAGGATGATTTGTGATTATTACGGTAGAGAAGCAATGAGCATTTCCGATGCAGTACAGGCCATCAGGGGAAATGCAGGAATAAAATTTGACCCCCAAATAGATGAAGTGTTTGCCCATATGATTGAAACAAAATAATGTGAATTTTTAAAATCTTTAGAGCCCGTTACAGAAAAGTACAAAATATAGTATTATAAACCTAACTAAACATAAGATAGGTTTAATTTTTATCTTTTCAACAGAACAAATGTTCGAAAAAATGTATTGAAATTTATTGTGTTATATGTTATAATGTTTGGACAAAAGATTTGAATATATAAATAAAATTATTGAAAATGTTATTTTGTAATAACTTTATGATAATGAATTTTGAAAGAGGTGAAAAAGGTGCTAACATATATAAAGGGGGACTTATTTAGTAGTCCGGCGCAGGTATTGGTTAATACTGTAAACACAGTTGGGGTTATGGGAAAAGGAATAGCATTAGAATTTAAAAATAAATATCCTGAAATGTTTAAAGCCTATCAAAATGCATGTGAAAATCAAAGCTTTGATATTGGGAAGCTTTTATTGTGGAAAAAAAGTGAAAAATGGATATTGTTATTTCCAACTAAAAAAAATTGGCGAGCACCTTCACAAATTTCGTATATAGAAAAGGGATTAGAAAAGTTCGTTCAATCGTATGAAAAATTGGGTATTGAATCAATTGCATTTCCAAGGTTGGGATGTGGGAATGGAGGATTAGATTGGAATGTTGTTAAACCAATAATAGAGAAATATCTCAAACCCCTCCCAATCCATATATATATATATGTGGATAAGTATGAAGAGTCAACTCCTGGTATATTTGTTAAAAATGTTAAATTTGAAGATGATTCATTTTTCTTTGAATTGAACGATAATGGTTGTAGATATAATGCTGATAAATCAAATGGAAAAGATGTTGCAGTAAATATTAGTATTGAATGGCTTGGAGAAAATTTCAAAGTGTTGGGAAGAGAATCTGGATCTGTATTTATTGATTATGGAAAAACCAAGAAGATAATTCATAAAATAAAAACAAAACAAAAAAGTGATAGAGCATTGATTGAAGTGAAATTTGATGGGTACTTGATGTATCAGAATATTATGCAATTAGAAGGTTATGAGTTAGTTTAATGCGAGGAGCATTCTTTTAATGCAAGCGACTATGCGGAGATGAGTGTTTGCCCATATGATTGAAACAAAATAATGTGATTTTTTAAAATCTTTAGAGCACGTTACAGAAAAATACAAAATAAACAGCACCCAATCTTAATATCTCTATTATATCGAGTGCTGTTTATTTATGCTTTCGATTTCTTTTATGGTGGAATCACCACTTTCTTGGTAATTTTACCTAACATCCGTTTCATAATTTCTTTACATCAATAAATTCTACTCGTCTTGATTTGTTTTTTTTATCTACCATTAAATTCTGAATCTTAATATAATTCTTTTTAGATTCAACTTTTAAACACTGTCCAAGTGTTTTATTTTCAGGGTTTCTATTCAATTTTTCAAGTCTTTTGATTTATTGTTGTAAGATTAAGAAACTTATGTTGTAACATATATATACCACAGAATAATTTTTTAAAACATGTTTTTAAAATTTATTTTGCAGTTTGCGAAAATATATCAGAGAAAATAAATAACACCCGTTTTCCAATTGCGAAAATCGGGTGCTATTTATTTTTTTCTTTTGTCATGAATCTAATCCTTTCTTTTGTCTATATATTAACCACTCATTCTACCAAATCCTTCTTCCTTTTAAATTCATTAATCTCAGCGATATGAATTTGTTAAAGGTGTTTTATCAATACATAAGTATTATTTTGATTTAGTATCATTTGTGAGTACAATATTTATACCCAGTAAATATTACTTTAAACATATTCTTTAAAATTTTTTTGTATTGGATAATAGTTTAAAATTTGAACAAAATATTTATATTAAATTATAAATTGGAAGGTAAGTATGAGCATAGTTGAGAGATATTATTCATTTTTATATAAAAACATTACAAGGGCAGTAAATCCATTAAAAAAGAAAATAATTAAAACTGAATGTATTGTTCATAAATTTATAAATAATCAAGCAATAATTATATTGAAAAATGATGGGCACAAAGAGGTTTATAACCTCATGTCTAATTATATTGATGATATAAATGAAGGAGCAGTCTGGGCGGATCAGGATTTTAAAAGCAGCAGTCATTTTTACAACCCAATAACAAAAAAAGGTATGTATGGAAGCAGCAATGCTAAAAAAGAATGCATTGCTTACTATAAGAGAGCTTTAAACGAATATTTGAAAGGGGACATAAAGACTGCAATGTTTTATTTGGGGGCCTCTTGTCATTTAATTCAAGATGTAACAATCCCTCAACATGCCAATGTGGAACTATTACATAATCACAGGAGTTATGAAAACTGGGTTATTAAAATGTATAATCGTCATAATAATTTTATAGTCAACAAGTCTGGAATTTATCTTGACTTAATAGCGGATTATATTGAATTAAACAGCAGGAATGCTATACTTACATATGATATGTACTCTGATATTAAAAATGAAAATGCAAGATTTTACAAAATCACTTCTAAAGTGTTGACAATGGCTCAAAAGACTACCGCAGGTGCAATGTATAATTTTTTCTATCATATTGCAAAAATTAAAGCAATCAATAGTACAAAAAAGAAAAGCACTTATTAATTACGCAAAACGCAAGTACCTGGTACTTGCGTTTTGCGTTGTATTGCATTACATTTGAAATAGGCTGTTGATTTCTTCTTTTGAAAGGGAGTTTATTAAAATCTCTCCTTTTTTAATTACAGATTCTGCTAAGTCTTTTTTATTTTGTTGAAGATTTTCTATTTTTTCTTCTATTGTATCTTTTGCAATAAGTTTAAATACTTGAACTTTATTATTTTGACCTATGCGGTGTGTTCTGTCTGTTGCTTGATTTTGAGCGCTTATATTCCACCATGGGTCAAAGTGTATTACAACATCAGCACCTGTTAAATTAAGCCCTGTACCACCGGCTTTTAAGGAAATTAAAAATACCGGTGTTTTATCTTGGTTAAACTTATTTGCCATTTCTAACCGTTCTATGCTTTTTGTTGCTCCTGTAAGCATGTAATAATCTATAAAATTAATTCTTAAATGTTTCTCAATTATGTTGAGCATGGATGTAAATTGTGAAAATATCAATATTTTATGACCGTTTTCTATGCTGGTTTTTACAATTTCCATGCACAAGTCAAGTTTAGCGCTGCCACCTTTGTAATTTTCAAAATAGAGAGAAGGATCACAGCATATTTGTCTAAGTCTTGTTAACATAGACAGTATTTTTATTTGACTTTTTTCGAAACCATTTTCTTCTATTTCATCTTTAAATTGGCTGTTTAGTTTAACCAGCTCAGCAGAATACAGTTTTCTTTGCGTTGTTTCCATATGCGCATAGACAAGAGTTTCTATTTTGTCCGGAAGCTCTTTTAAAACATCTTTTTTTAATCTCCTCAATATGAAGGGCTGTATTTGTTTGTGAAGTCTTTTTAAAATTTCCTTATTTTCTTCTTTTACTATTGGTATTTCATACTTATCTTTGAACTTTTTATAAGTAAGCAAAAATCCAGGCATTATAAAATCAAAGATAGACCAAAGGTCAGCCAATGAATTTTCAATTGGAGTTCCTGTCAATGCAAAACGCACATCACTTTTTATGAGTTTAACTGCTTTTGCATTTTGAGTTGTAGAATTTTTTATATATTGTGCTTCATCTAATATGCAGTATTTAAATTCAATATTTTGATATAATTCGATGTCTCGTTTTATTAAATCATATGAAGTGAAAATCAATTCATAATCATTTATAGTGGAAATGAGTTCATTCCTTTGATCGGCAGTTCCTATTATAATTAATGTTGAAATGTCAGGAGAAAATTTTTCTATTTCACTTTTCCAGTTATAAACTAATGATGTTGGACAAATAACTATAGAAGGTTTATATTCGCATCCTTTTTCTGACAATAAAAGGCTGATAGCCTGTAGCGTTTTTCCTAAACCCATGTCATCAGCTAAAATTCCGCCTAATGAATATTTAGATAAAGTTTTAAGCCACTTATAACCGGTTATCTGATAATTTCTGATTATAGTTTTTAAGTGTTCAGGCAATTCAAAATCCGAGTATTCAGATTCGTTTATATTATGTATCATTTCTTTAAATGTATGATTTTTCTCGGCATTAACCCATGAATTATTTTTTAAAAGGCTGTCTAAATACAAGGAGCGGTATTTAGGAATTTCAATATGACCTGATTCCAACTCTTTGCCTGAAATATTTAAATCATCAACTAATTTTTCAATAGTATTAAAGTATTCATTTTCAAGGTTTAAAAAAGAGCCATCCTTTAATCTGAAATATTTTTTTCTTACTTTATAAGATG
>NZ_JAWQJF010000090.1:0-3196 GCF_033447055.1 Sedimentibacter sp. | reverse complement strand
TTTACTAAATACTGTTATATTGATAAAATTCGCTGTCTTTTTTCCTTGAGATGTCAGTTCTTGTTTCTTATCTTTTTACATTTATTTATCTACAGCTAATGTAAATTTTGCAACAGCCATACCTGTAGAAGGTATGAATCTCAGCTCTGGATCTCTGGCTAATCTTCCAATTAATACAACACTATTCATAATTTATCCTCTTTTTTTTTATTCTATTCTTCTACTGTAATCATATGTCTAATGAAATTGTCACTAATTTTACAAATTCTGTCTATTTCATTAACAGCGTCTGCTTCTGAAGCAAAATCAATAAAAACATAATAACCTTCTCTTTTTTTGTCGATTTCATAAGCAAGTCTTCTCTGTCCCCACTCATTAACCTTTTCAATTGTTCCTTGTCTTTCAATAATTATGTTTTTTACTTTTTCAATTTCTGCGTTTCTAACATCCTCTTCTAAGTTAGCAAGCAATATAAAAGCGCCTTCGTATTTTCTCATCATTTGAGTCACCTCCCTTTGGACTTTGGCCCCTGTAATCCCAGGAGCAAGGATAGCGAATATATTATAGCACTCTGCAAAGTTTAATACAAGCATTTTTTAAATAAAAAATTTTTGGATACCGTTCACGGTAAATCCTTTCTTAAGCCATAATTTTGTACTCTGCATTTTTTTCGCAGTAGCTACATTTGTGATTTTCATCTTGTATTTTTAATATTTGAGGGGCAACCTCTTCAGAATTAACATAATCATCCAATGCAATCTCTGCATGTTCTAAACATGCATAAATAATTTTTTCATTTTTCATATCAATCACCTATCTATATTTCATAAACTCGGCTGGATCTGTCTCTGTATGTCATATCAAGACATATGCCGGGATTTACATCTATAAAATTTTCTTTCAATATATTTTCGACTGTTTTATACGCCAATTGGGGAAAATTATTTTCTTTGCTCAAATGTCCAAGCAAGACTATTTCGGTTCCTGTTTTAACAACCTTGGAAATAAGATGTCCTTCCGTTTCATTGGACATATGGCCAAACTCACCTAAAACTCTTCTTTTAAGAGGCCATGGATAAGGGCCTATCAATACCATATCTTCATCATGATTAGACTCTACAAGCAATAAATCCGAATCCATGATGCTGTTTATTATATTATCATTTGTGCAGCCTGTATCTGTTAATAAGCTTATTTTTTTATTGTTGTAAAAAATATTATAACCCACGGGATGTGCTGCATCATGGGATATGTCAAATGCCTTTACTGTTAAATCACCAACTTCAGCATAATCATCCAATATTTTAATATTGTAGGATTTTATACTACCTATGACAGGGCTCATGGCTTCCCAGGTTTTTGCATTGGCATAAATGGGCACGTCTAAACGTCTAGACATTATACCTGCTCCCTGTATGTGATCTACATGCTCGTGAGTTATAAATATAGCATCTATTTTCTTAGGATCCTCTCCTATATTTATAATTCCCTGCTGAATTTTTTTTCCGCTAAGTCCTGCATCAACAAGAATCGTAGTATTTTCTGTTTTAATATATTGGCAGTTGCCGCTGCTCCCGCTATACAATGAACAAAATTTTAACTTCAATTTGTCCTCCCTAATTAAACCATTCAATCAATCAGTTCATCTTAACACATAAATACAATATATACAAATAAAATTCTTATCAACTTATACCTTCTCCAGTAAATCGCACATAAAGTTCTATTAATAATTATTTTCGCATAAAATTTATTATATCAAGAACAAGAGGTAAATAATGGTTATAAAAATTAATATAAAAATATTATTATTGTGCTCTTCAATTTTATTAGTTCTAGCTTTGATTTTTTCTATGTTTATAAACTCGGCTCAATCGGTATCTGCAAATGAAGAAAAAAGTTTCATTAAATGGGTTGATTTCAGAGTATCATATAGCGCAATGGACAAAGCACTGAAAGCCGACATAAACAGCATTGATGATGAAGTTAAATTAAACTGGATTGAAATTTTATCATACCTGGGCACTAAGTATGGTGGAAATTTTACCAGATACAAGTCCAAGGATATGGATACACTTATTAATAAGTTAAAAAATGGAGAAAGTATAGAAAGCCTTACGGAAAACTTAAAGTATTATGACTACTACTTTGAAGCCTATACTGCTGTTTTAGAGGGACTGGTTGGCCCTTATGAAATACAAATTGATGATGAAAATAATCCAGGTAAAAAAATATGGGTAAAAAAATACGGATTAAAAGCTTTTTCTCCTATAGCCGGCGGTTATTATTATAATCACTATGATGACTTTGGAAATTCCAGAAGCTATGGTTTTAGCAGATCACATCTTGGCAATGATTTAATGGGTTCCATAGGAACACCTATTGTGGCAGTTGAAACAGGAAGAGTAGAAGCACTAGGCTGGAATCAGTACGGCGGATGGAGAATTGGCATAAGAAGCTTGAACAACAAAAGATATTATTATTACGCTCACTTAAGGAAAGATCACCCTTATGTTAAATCTCTTAAAGAAGGTGATATCGTATATGCAGGAGATGTTATTGGTTACCTTGGCATGACTGGTTACAGCACAAAGGAAAATGTCAACAATATCAATGTTCCCCACCTTCATTTTGGGATGCAGCTGATTTTTGATGAATCTCAAAAAGAAACGTTGGCTGAAATTTGGATCGATGTTTATAATATTGTAAATTTATTAGACAAGAACAAATCTCCTGTAAAATATAACTCTGAAACAAACGAATCTGAAAGAATTTATAACATAAAATTTCATAACATACCATAATTATTAAGAATGGAACGACAATGTCGTTCCATTCTTAATTCATATTTTCAATTTCAACTTGATCTAATTTGTCTGAAATTTTTACCATTATGGCAGCAGCTTCAGCCCTGCTTAAATAATCATACGGGCAAAAAGATCCTGGATACTTTCCGGACATGAGCCCATTTGTATATGCTGATTTTACAGCATGTTTTTCTTCTTCGCTTAAGTTCGTTAAATCGGAAAAAATTGTGTTGATATCCAAATTTTCATACTCAATATTTTTTTTGAAAGCATTTTCCAGCATCATAGATACTTCTTTTCTTGTCAATTTTTCCAGAGGTTTCAGCTCGCTTTCATAGTCATCAAGCAATCCTAGACTGTAAACATCTTCGATATATTCAACTGCCCAC
>NZ_JAWQJF010000089.1:0-12681 GCF_033447055.1 Sedimentibacter sp. | reverse complement strand
TCCAGTTCTTTCTTCATAATCTTCAATGCTTTTAGGATCAATTTCGCCAATGTTCCTTAAAGCAATTTTATTTTGTGGTTTGTAAAAAGAAGCGTCCTTGTGGGATACAATTCTCTTTTTTTCATTGGTGTCGAAGTAGAGGAGCCTGTCTATAATTTCCCCTTTTAATATAGTTTTTTCAATAATATCATCAACATCGCTTTCTTTAACCTTAAAATATGATATTTCATCAGGAAGAATTTTAACAACAGGACCCTTTTCACAAAGTCCGTTGCAGCCAGTGGGTTTTACAAGTGGTACAACATCTATGTCTGTTTGTTTTAACTTATCAAGAAATTTAGTATATACATCGTAGCTATTGTTTGCCAGGCAGCCTGTACCGCAGCACACTAAAATTTTTCTGTTATTATTTTCTTTATTCATTTATAACTGCCTCCTTATACTCTTTTATTACGAGCTTTACTTTTTCTTTAGTCATTCCGCCGTAATATTTATCGTCTATAACCATGACAGGGGCAAGCGCACAAGCACCAAGACAGTTTACTATTTCAATAGAAAACAATCCGTCATCTGTAGTTTCTCCAGGACGGATGTTCAATTCTTCTGTAACTGCTTCAATTAATACATTTGAACCTCTTATATGGCAGGCAGTTCCATTACAGATTTTAATAATATATTTTCCTTTTGGTTTAAGGCTTAATGCTTTATAAAATGTAGCCATGCTGTATATGTCACTGACAGGAAGGCTTAAATATTCTGCAATGTAAGTCATTGTTTCTCTTGGAATAAATCCATATTTTTTCTGAACATCCTGAAGTATTGCTAGTGTGAATCTTTTTTCCATTGGATATTTTTTTAATATTTCATTTGATTCTATATAATCATAATTATTGTGAGAATCAACTTTCATACATATCACCTTCATTTAAAATTCAGAACATCCATTGCTGGATGTTCTGTTAGCATTAACTGTTAATAAGCATTTTCAGCAATTTTGTTGTCTAAACCAAGTTCTTCAAGTTTTTCCTCAGTTGGAACTCCGTATTCATCCCATCCTCTTACGCTGTAATATTCATCAAGCATAACTTCGAGTTCAGTTACTTTTCCTTTTGAAGGACCGCTTGTTACAGGTTCTGTCAGCAATCTTTTAGGAAGCAGATCATCTTCTCTTGTAAATCCGGCTTCCAAATTGAAGATTTTTTCTAGATTCCAAATTCTTTCGCCTGCTTTTAGTATTTCTTCATCAGACATTTCAATTCCCAACGTTGCATTTAATAAACTTGATATTTCAGGAAGTCCAATAGCAAAAGTAGTGAACAGACATATATCTGATGAATCAACAACAGCAGTTAAATCTTGGAATAGTTTTAATAATGCAGCTTTTCCTTCTGTTTTTAATGGATCAGTCTTAATAGGAATTCCAAGTACTTCGGTAGATGTTAAATATCCTCTTACATGGCAACCACCGCGGTTGCTTGTAGCATAAGATAATCCCATTCCTTGAATAGCTCTGCCATCATATGCAGGCATTTCTTGTTTCTTAACAGTCATTGAAAATTCAGGATGACCATATTTTTCTGCGAGTCTGTAAGAGCCAAGAGCTAGTTCATCACCAAATCCTTCTCTGTAGCCAGTTTTTTCGGTCCATTTTAAAATAGCTTGCGCATCACCAAATTCTAATTCTTCACCAAGTTCATCCTTTGTCAAATATCCTTTTTGATACAATTCCATAGCACATGCAATTGTTGCTCCCATTGTTATAGGATCTAGTCCCAGCATATTGCATACGTGGTTTGCCTTATCTATTTCATTAATATCATTAATTCCGCAGGAAGCTCCATAGGACCAGCCAGCTTCATATTCAGGACCAGCAACTATTCCTTTGTATTTTCCGTCAGGAATTTTAATTACTCTTCCGCAGCCTATTGGGCATGCGAAACAAGCTCTATTTCTAACCAAGTAATTTTCTGTTAAAAATTCTCCGCTTATTTTATCTGCATCTTCAAATCTTGATGACTGCCAGTTGTTAGTAGGAAGAGCGTCAATTCCATTTAAAATATTTACAAGAACTTCAGTTCCGTAAGTTTGAAGTCCTCCACCTTTTCCTGTAACACCATTTGCCAAAACTTTTTCTCTTACATCCTGGCAAGCTTTATTAAATTGTAAAGCATCGGCAACACCAACACCGTTTGTTCCTCTTACAACAACTGCTTTTAAATTCTTGCTTCCCATTACAGCACCAAGACCGGATCTTCCTGCAGCCCTGTCTCTGTCATTCATAACAGCTGCAAAAAGTACAAGTTTTTCACCGGCAGGTCCAATACATGCAACTCTTGCATCCTCCTCATTTTCGGCTAGGAGCATATCAGTTGTTTCATTAACATTTTTGCCCCAGATATGTGAGGCATCTTTTAATTCTATTAAATCATCACTTATATGCAAATAAACAGGGGAGTTTGCTTTACCTTCAAATATAATTCCGTCATAGCCTGCAAATTTTAGTTCTGGTCCAAAATGCCCGCCGGAGTTGCTGGCGCCTATTGTACCTGTCAAAGGAGCTTTAGCTATTACATTAAATCTTCCCGCACAAGTTGCATATGTTCCTGTAACAGGACCTGTCATAAAAATTAATTTATTTTCAGGACTTAATGCATCAATTTGAGGATCGATTTCTTCGCACAAGTATTTTGAGCCAAGACCTCTTCCGCCAAAATAATCTTTTGCATATTCCATATTAAGTTTTTCTACTTTTATTGACTTATTGCTTAAATTAACTCTGACTAGTTTCCCGGTATATCCTTTCATTATTTAGCCCCCTCTCCAAATGCTTCTTTAAATTGGTTGGCAATAATTTTTCTCTTTTCTAAGGTGCTGTCCAATTCTTTGTACTCTAGAGCCCCATAGCTGCACATTTTAACACATTGAGGGTCGCCACCACATAAATCACATTTAATTATACTTTTTAATCTTGAACTGTAAGTAATGTTTCCGAATGGACATGCGCTTATGCACAATTTACACCCGATGCATTTTTCTTTATCATAATTTACAATGCCTGTTTTTTCATTCTTTGTTAGAGCATTTGTTACGCATACAGATACGCAGTGCGGTTCATCGCATTGCATGCACATCATTGGAATCTGCAAACCTATTTCATCATAAAACATAACAGATATTGCAGAATCTTTTGGATTAAAACTATCACTTTTGCTGTAAGAACATGCAAGTTCACACGCTCTGCAGCCAGTACATTTGTCCGGCGATACAACTAAACCTTTAGACATTTTTCTCTGGTCACCATAAGTGCCAGAATCCACCTCCTTCAGTGCTATAGAATTTTATAAGAGCAATTATTTTAATCTTTGATTAAAATAAAAGGGATACAAATTAACATAGTTAATTTGTATCCCTTTGCGCAATGGCAGGTGTAAAAATTGCTTTTTACGCCCTACTGTTCACAGAGGCCATAGAGGTCAACTGTGAATCGGGAACATTAATAATTCTACATTATTATATCATAAAGAAAACGATTTTACAATAGTTTTTAACATAAAAAGTAAATTAATTGGTTATTTAATGTTACTATTGCTATATATAATGTTTATTATTGACACGGTTACATCATGATGATACAATACATTTGCAAATGCAAATTATTTGCAAATAGACATACAGAAGGAGATATTGAGGAAATGAAAAAAAATAATCGTTTCGTGTTGTTTTTTATTTTCATACTAAGTATAGTCTTTCTCTTTGGATGCAGTAAACAAGGTTTAGAAAATGTTAAAGGAGATAAACCAACTGTTGCAGTTACAATTGTTCCGGAAAAAACTTTTGTAGAGGCGCTTTGCGGAGAATTGGTTGAAGTGGTCGTTTTAGTTCCTCCGGGTAATAGTCCGGAAAATTACGAGCCTACTCCGGCTGAGATAGAAAAGTTTAGTAAAGCATCTATTTATTTTTCAATTGGGATGCCTACAGAAGAAGCAAATATCCTTCCGAATGCCGGTGATGTTAAAGTAGTTGCCTTGCAGGATAAAGTAGCTTTAGTTTACGAGGATAGAACATTTGAATCAGGAGAAAGAGACCCACACATATGGCTTTCGCCAAAAAGAGTGAAAGTAATGATAGAAGTGATAGCTGATGAAATGGGTAAAATTGATGAAGCAAATAAAGAAACATATAAAAAAAATGCTGATGCATATATTAAGCAATTGGAAGAATTGGATAAAGAAATAAAAGAAGCACTTGTTGGAGTTAAGAGTAAAAAATTTATTGTATATCATCCTGCTTTTGGGTATCTTGCAGATGATTATGATTTAGAGATGTATGCGTTAGAGAAAGAAGGAAAAGAGGCAACGGTTGTTCATTTACAAGAAATGATAGATCTTGCAAAGAGAGAAAATATCAAAGCTATTTTTTATCAAGAAGAAATAGACAGCAGTCAGTCTGAATCATTTGCAGAGGAAATAGACGGTAAGACTATGCAACTTGCGCCGTTATCAGCTGATTACATAGAAAATCTTAAAAAAATGGCAAAAACTATGGCAGAGGTGATGCAGTGAGAAAAAATGCTGTACATATAGAAAATTTATCAGTATACTATGGGCAAACTCCGGCACTTACTAATGTGTGCATGGATGTAGATGATGGGGATTTTATAGGGATTATGGGTCCAAACGGTGGTGGGAAATCTACACTTCTGAAGGCTATTCTCGGTCTGATTCCTATCACAAAAGGAAACATACAAATATATGGTCAGGAGTACCGAAAAAACGAAGCGTTGATAGGATATGTTCCGCAATTTGCTTCAATGGATAAGAAATTTCCCACAACATGTTTTGAAGTTGTTTTGTCAGGGTGTATGAAGAGAGGGTTACACCCTTTCTTTCGATTTTCAAAAAATGATAAAGCTGTTGCTTTTGAAAAAATAGAGCGAGTTGGTATAGAAAAACTTGCTAATAAACAAATAGGAGAATTATCAGGAGGGGAATTTCAAAAGATGTTGATTGCGAGAGCATTGGCCGTAAACCCGAAGCTTTTATTGTTGGATGAGCCAACAGCCAGTGTTGATATGCGTTCTAAAGAACAAATTTATGATTTGCTTGAAGAATTGAACAATGATATGACGATTATGCTGGTTACCCATGACTTAAGTGCTATTTCATCTAAAGTTCGCACCTTGGCATGTCTGAACAAAAGTTTAGTATATCACGGTGAACCTGAGGTTAATGATAATACTGTAAAGAAGCTCTATGGATGTCCGGTTGATTTGATTGCACATGGGGTACCTCATAGAGTTTTACGTAGACACGAGGAGGAAAATCATATTGATAAAAGCAATATTTGAATACAATTTCCTACAAAATGCTGTACTTGCAAGCATACTTGCAAGCATAGTATGTGGGATAATAGGTGTAATAATAGTAGAAAAGAAATTAGTTATGATGAGCGGAGGAATAGCCCACACTGCTTATGGAGGAGTTGGATTTGGCTATTTAATGGGATTTGAACCAATAATAGGAGCTTTTATTTTTTCTGCATGCGCTGCAGTTGGAATTGGATATATTAAAAGAAAAGGCGGGGTGCAATCCGATATTATAATAGGGTTGTTCTGGTCTTTAGGGATGGCACTTGGGATTATTTTTATTTCATTGATGCCGGGATATCCGCCTGATTTGAATTCGTATCTTTTTGGAAATATTTTATCTGTAACAAAATCAGATCTTTATTTAATGGTTGTATTGACATTCATTGTTGTACTTGTAGTGATTTTATTATATAATGATTGGAAATCATATCTCTTTGATGAAGAATTTGCTTCAATTATTGGAATAAAAACAGTATTTTTAGAATATTTGTTATTGATTTTAATAGCAATGACAATAGTAGTTTTAATAAGAGTTGCAGGAATAATCATGGTACTTGCCATGTTGACAGCTCCTGCAGCATCAGCTGGTTTATTTTCTTCAAAATTTAAAAATCGCATGGTATACGCCATTATTTTTGGGATTATCTTTTGTATGGCGGGATTATGGATTTCTTATGTATTGAATATTGCATCAGGAGCGACTATAGTAATACTGTCGGTAATTTTTTGTTTTTCATTGTATATTATACATTTTGTAAAAGAAAAAGTTAAGATGACAAAAATAGCTGTTAATCAAGAATTAGAATGAAAATAGCGGAGGTATCAGCATTGAATGATAAATCATGTTATGAAGATGAACTAAAGAAAAGTGGTTTAAAAATTACAAAAAGTCGAAAAGCTATTATTGATATGTTGGTACAAAGCAGTCATCCTATTACAGCAGAACAAATATATCTTGAATTAAAGGAAAACGAAGTGGAAATTAACTTATCAACCATATATAGGACACTAGAAGTTTTAGTGGATAAAAGGTTAGTTACCAAGCTTAATATTATGGATAATGACCGAACGCTCTTTGAATATAACAATTTAGGACACAGACACTATTTAGTGTGTCTTGGTTGTAAAAAAATTATTACAATTCAAGGATGTCCATTAGAATCCTACGAAAAATCATTAGAAAAGCAAACCCAATTTGCAATGTCAGGACATAGACTATATTTGTATGGATATTGTTTGGATTGTCAGAAAAAAATGATTGATTGAGCAGGAAAATTTTCAATTTTGTAGGAGGGGCGAATAATGTATGAATCAGGAGAAAATTATTTAGAAACTATTTTAATACTAGAAGAGAAAATCGGGTCTGTTCGTTCAATTGATGTTGCAAGAGAATTAAATTTAAGTAAGCCTAGTGTAAGTCGTGCAGTAGGATTATTAAAGGATGATGGGTATATTACAGTAAGTGAAGAAGGATTTTTGAAACTAACGGAAAAAGGACGAGAAAAAGCAGTAAGTATTTATGAAAAGCACAAAATACTTACAGAATTTTTAATTAAAGTTACCGGTGCACCTGATGATATTGCGGAAAAGGATGCTTGCCGCATTGAGCATATTATTAGTCGAGAGACTTACCAAGGAATAAAAAAGTATTTAAATAAAGAAGATACGTTAACATGAAATTAGTACACTAAAAGTTAAAATATTTTATATTGTTTTTTCACCTAATTTTAAATTTATATATATATCTACTATTTTATTCCATGTACTTTCATCAACTAAGCCATCAGGAACAAGACCAAATTCTTTTTCAAATGTAATAACAGCAGATTCTGTTATTGGACCAAATATACCATCCACAAGGTTGTAAGGCACATAAGTTATATTTGGTATCTGAGAAGAAATGTATGCGAGATATTCTTGTATAATTACTACTCCGGGACCTGTAGAACCTCTTTTGTAATCTATTCCAACATACGCAATGCGTGGAAACGCTAATGAAACAGGAGGCAGTGTTATTAGTATTCCTAATAATTTATCGTTGATGGCAAACCAGGTTTGATCATCTATTATGCCTGTAACAGGGAGATCCATTGTTTTTTAAAATTCAATAATGGATTTATTTGTTGCTAAATCCAACACGCCGGTTATTTCAACGGCAGGAATTGTACGGTAATAGGCTGAAAGAA
This sequence comes from Sedimentibacter sp., assembly GCF_033447055.1. Lineage (GTDB taxonomy): Bacteria > Bacillota > Clostridia > Tissierellales > Sedimentibacteraceae > Sedimentibacter. The sequence goes on along the minus strand of NZ_JAWQJF010000089.1, from coordinate 5,127 downwards.
TATTCAAATAGTATTGAACAATTTGGACTCTTGGTACTATTATTCCGTTTCCTGTTCTTGGGCGTTCGCTTAGTAAAATTCCGCTTGAAGTTGACTCTGCCAATTTCCTTACGGCTGTATGGATATATAAGATTTTGTACCAAGTTCCTTTATCAATTACTCCGGTAGACGGCAAATTGAAAATTTTTTGGAATGATTTCACGGCTGATTCCGTTTGAGTTGAAAAAATTCCGTCAACAGGAAATATTTTTGGAATTGCAGGAAAGTTAGTAGAAATATTGTTCAGCCGAAGCTGTGCATAATATATAGGTATGCCGGAATCTCCAAGACTAAGAGGAGTTCCTGGATAAGATTCTGCAGCTACTTTAATGGGAGTGTTTGTTACTAAGTTTATATCCTCGCCATAATAATATTTTAGAATTTCAATAGGAGTATAACCATGATTTGCCAAATCAACGGATCCCCACTGATACATTCCGTCGCATTGAGATACTTTACCGTCGCAGAATTCTGCAAATAGAGGTTCTACCCTTACTCCTCTGACTATATAATCATCAAATGTTTCATCAACAATTTGCGATATGTTATCGAATAACTCCCTATTAGGTACAAATGCCTGGTCAAATTGGGTTGTGCTTGTTATATCAAAATTATAACCTTTGCTTCTATACCATTCTGTGAAAACCCTGTTCGGAGCGATTGACACTATGGCATTGATATTAGCTTTGAGGGCATCTTCTGGCCAAGTAGGATATAATTCGCTGCTTGCAACGTTCTTTATATAGTCAATAAACGGTAGTGTTACATTTTCCGCTGTGGAATCTGGTGGTCCAAGATGGACAGTTATCGTCTTAGGTATATAAACATATGACGATTCAGAAAATTGAATTCCCATTTTTTCCTCCACACAAAACAAAAATAATAACATTTGATTATTCGGTAATTAAATATTATATGTTTAATATATGCACACATGAACATTTGATTACTTTTATGTACATAGATATTATTACTTATGATAAGCTTCACCTGCATTTATTTTAAATGCTCTGTAAATTTGTTCTGTTAAAATCACTTTGAACAGCTGGTGGGGGAATGTCATTTTAGAAAAGGAAAGTTTATAGGCAGCTCTTTCTAAAACATCTTTTGAAAGTCCATTGCTTCCTCCTATAATGAATGTAATATCAGAAGTTCCTTCAATTCCCAATGTATTTATTTTTTGTGCTAATTCTTCGGAACTAAGCTGAGTTCCTTTTATGTCAAGGGCTACAACGTATGAATTTTTTGATATTTTATTAAGTATTTTTGTTCCTTCTTTTGATTTAACCTGTTCGATTTGTGATGTTGAAAAATTTTCGTCAGCTTTTTCGTCGGGAATTACCTCTTCAATAAATATGCAAAATTTTGACAGTCTTTTTGCATATTCGTTAATTGCATCTGAAAAGAATTTTTCTTTTATTTTACCGACAGAAATTATTGTTATTTTCATTTTACCACCTGCAATTGTTGTTTTGTACATAAATAAAGAAATATAATAATATAATATTATATACTATTTTTAAATTAGTTTCAAAAATTTTTCAGTAAACGTTTGCAAAAATATATTGTAATATTTTTATTGTTGTGCTATAATTTTTTTACTGTCACATAAAAATATCCGGAGGTTACTATGATTATGTTGAAAAGGATGTTATTTTTTATATTATGCTTTTTCATGTTCAATTCACAGGCGTATGGCTTTGCGAAAATAATGGAATCTCCAAATGATTATGAAATAAAAAACAATATTGAAGAAAAGTATGGGATAAATATAATTATTAACGTAGAAGATGAAGAGTTAGATTCTACAGAGTGTATTTTTGTATTAGAACAAAGCTTAAGAAGATTTCCGGAAGGTGTTATAAAGGAAATTACAGATTTTTATAATAAAAATGGAATCAGCACAAATGTAATAATAAATGAAACTGAAATAATAATGGATTTATTTTCTGAATACTCTTTAACTAATGAGTCGGCGAACATTTACATAAATGCATTGCAAAGCAGTTTGTATTCTGATGTGTGCATTGCTTCTGAAGAAAGTTTAGTTCATGAATTAGGACATTTTGTAAGTGATTATTTGTACAAAGTGTATGGGTATGAAAAATTAAAAGCTGACTTTGAGAACTTTAATAAAGGTTACGAATACGGATTATGGGGCGAAGGTTATAGCGATGTTTTTATTAATAAACATTCTGCAATGAATTTTATTGATGAAGTTGCAGATTTAATCTGGTATGCAGAAGTTCATCCTGAAATTCTCCGCAATATTAGCGAGGGAGAAACTGAAATTATACATGAAAAAGTGAGATTTCTTGCAGATGTATTTAATAAATGTTTTATTTCCATAACAGAAGATTCGAGGTTATGGATGGAAGCTGTTCCCCAAAAGCCGGATGATTGGGCAGTAGAATCAATTTGTGCTATGAAAAACGAATCATTGATTCCTGAAAAATTTGAAGGAATGTACGATGCATATATTACAAGAGAGAATTTCTATAGTGTAGTATTGAATATAATTGAAAAAAAGCTTGGAGAAGAAGCATTCAACAAAAGCTCTAATATTGTATTGCAAGAGGAGCATTTTATTTTAGATCCTGTAAGAGGAGAAATACTTGTAGATGATGGCATGAGCCATATGTTTACAGATGTGTTGCTTTGCAGTAACAAGGTAATAATGTATGAAGTATATCAGATGGGGTTAATAAACCATGATGGAATGATATTGCCACCGGAAGGGCATATGACAAGGTTGGAAATTGCAAAATTATTTACGTATATTGCTAATGAGTTAGGAATGGATATTTCGGATTATAGCGTAGTTTATTATAATGATATTTCAAATGTGAAAGATTCGGAAAAACCATTTATTTACTTTGTTTCGAGCACAGGAATAATGAGGGGATATTGCAATAGTTTTAAACCTTACGATTATTGCACATATCAAGAAGCGTATATAATGCTTATGAGACTTTATAACATTTTATGAACTCAATTATATTGAAAAAATTTAATATATAATAATTTTTTCATTTGTGGTATAATGGTAAAAATAGATTGAGGGTTAGTATTATGTTTGACTTGAGAAGTATCATTATTGGTGTTGTATTAATGCTGAAGAAGTATACTTTAATAAATATTACCATATACGCAGATTCGAATGATGATGATTTTAAAAACGGAGTAATAGCATTGCCTTTAATAGGACTTGCTATTGGTTTTGTTGCGTTTCTAATTTCATCTCTGATATTTATATACGATGAATTCTTTATCAGTACACTTATATTAGGATATTATTGCATAATTACTAAGAACGTTAATTTAACAGACACATACAGAACTTTAAATTATATTATTAAACTTAAAAATCAATCAGACCAAATTTCGGGTACAATTGGCATAGTAATTATCAGCTTGCTATATATTTCTCTTATCAGAATTGTCCCTGCAACAGCTCTTATAATAATGCCGGTGGCAGGTTACAGCAGTTTGATAATATTAAGTACAATAATTAAAAGAAACAAAGAAGGTACTTCAATAATGAAGTATTGCGGCAAATATCACAGCATGGCAGCATTTGCCATATCGTTTTTATTAGCTGCCATATTTAATTACAAACTGGTGATTCCTTTGTCATTGACGTATATGATTTCAGGATTAGTTGTGAGTTCTTTAGATAAAAAAATAAAGGAGTTTCCCAGTTCTATCGAAGGCTTTTTTATAGAGATTACACAAGTGATATTTTTAATAATTACATATATTTTAAAAATTTAAAATTAATATTAGCTATTTAGGAAATAATTTTTGCTGTTTGGTTTATTTCAATTATATTTTTAATATTTTTGACAAATAAATCGTATTGTAGTATAATCACAAAAACGAGACTTTAGCGGGCTTTCTCGTCCTAGTCGGAAGAAAGCTCTTTTTTATTATATGTGGAGGATAAAAGGATAAAATGGAGAATAAAAAAGTTATATTCAGCGGAATGCAGCCTTCCGGTTCGTTGACCCTTGGAAATTATTTAGGAGCTCTTAAAAACTGGGTTAAACTTCAAAATGAATATGATTGTTATTATTGTGTAGTTGACATGCATGCAATCACTGTTCCTAAGGAACCTAAGGATTTAAGAAAAAATACGCTGGAAGTGCTTGCTAATTATATAGCTGCAGGATTGGATCCGGAACAAGTTACACTATTTATACAATCACATGTTTCGGCTCACGCAGAGCTTGGATGGTTGTTAAATTGCTTTTCTTACTACGGTGAACTTGGAAGGATGACTCAATTTAAAGATAAGTCTAAAAAACAAGACAGCAATGCTATTACTGCAGGCTTATTTACATATCCGGTTTTAATGGCAGCAGATATATTGCTCTATCAGTCTGACTTGGTTCCGGTTGGAGAAGATCAAAGACAACATCTGGAAATTGCAAGAGATATAGCTCAAAGATTTAATAATCGTTTTAGTGAAACATTCAAGGTTCCTGATCCGTTTATTTCAAAGGATGGTGCTAAAATAATGAGTTTACAGGAACCATCAAGTAAAATGTCAAAATCAGATTCTAATGATAATGCTTACATACTTCTTATGGATGATGCTGATGCAATAAGAAGAAAATTCAAAAGAGCTGTAACAGATTCAGAAGGTATCGTAAGATATTCAGATGCTCAACCTGGAGTTAAAAACTTAATAAATATTTACTCTAAAATTACAAATAAATCAAATGCTGAAATTGTGGCAGATTATGAAGGTAAGGGTTATGCACAGTTTAAAGATGATGTAGCAGAGGTTGTTATTGGAGAGCTTAAACCAATTCAGGAAAAAATAGATTATTTATTGAAAAACAAGGATTACTTGGAAAAAATATATATTAATGGAGCTGAAAAAGCAGAAGCTGCAGCTCGCAAAACTTTAAGAAAAGCTTATAAGAAAGTTGGTTTTATACCAAGATATTAAAAATAAAGTAGGTATTATCAATTTATTTGGAGGAAGTGTGAAAAAAGACTGTGATTTTTGGGCAACCTTAACTAAGAGTTCATAGAACCCAATAAAAATATTTGATTAATTAATTACCGTTGCAATTTTTC
>NZ_JAWQJF010000088.1:0-21058 GCF_033447055.1 Sedimentibacter sp. | reverse complement strand
AGCTTGATAAAACAGCAACTACCAATTCCAGCGAAATTACTGAATTAAAAAATGCAAATGAAGCAGGTGAAGAAAACAATAATCTTCATGATGGAAGCAAAGTGGTAATAGGCGGAATAATTATAAAAAAACAAAATAAAATAACAAAGAACAACAATATGATGTCGTTTATAACTTTGGAAGACTTGTACGGTACTGTGGAAGTGATTATTTTTCCTAAAGTTTACGAGAACTGCAAAGAAATTTTATACGAAGACAATATAGTTTTAATTGAAGGAGTAATAAATGCAGCAGAAGAGGAAGCACCGAAGCTTATAGGAAATAAAATTACAGAGCTAAAAAAAAGTGCATCCGCCAGCGCTTACAAAAATACAAAAGAAAGAAAGTTATATTTAAAAGTTGCTGACAAAAGGCATTATATGAAAATAAAAAATGATTTGTTTTCAAATATTTGTAAGTGCAATGGAAATGATTGTGTTATAATTTATAATGAAAAAGATAAAACAAACATGGTTTTGCCTAAAAAAAATTGGGTAAATATAGAAAATGAAAATTTAATAAATAATTTAAAGAAAATATTGGGAGAAAACAATATAGCAATTAAATGAGGGAGGCATGTATGAAAAAAATTGGAGTACTTACCAGCGGGGGAGATGCGCCGGGCATGAATGCTGCCATAAGGGCAGTTGTAAGGTTTGCAATTTTCAATAATATAAATGTTGTAGGAATAAAAAACGGCTTCAGAGGTTTGGTAGAAGGTGACGGCATAGAGATGAACCTTTCATCTGTTGCAGATATTATACATCGCGGAGGAACAGTTCTTGGAAGCGCGAGAAGCAAAGAGTTTCAACAAGAAGATGGCTTTAAAAAAGCTTTAAACAATATAAAATATCTTGGAATAGACGGATTGGTTACAATTGGAGGGGACGGAACCTTCAAGGGTGCTCTGGAGCTTGGAAAAGCTGGAGTTCCAACCATAGGAATACCAGGAACTATTGACAATGATTTGCCATACACTCAATACACTTTGGGGTTTTTCACTGCACTCACTACAGTACTTGAATCTGTAGAAAAAATCAGAGATACATCCTCATCTCACGGAAGGACAAATGTAATTCAGGTAATGGGAAGGAATTGTGGAGACATTGCTCTTTATGCAGGACTTGCCGGAGGTGCTGAAATGGTTATAATTCCTGAAGTTGAGTATAATATAGATGAAGTGTGCGATAAAATAATGCAGGGAAGAGCAAGGGGCAAAAAACACAGCATTATTATTTTGGCAGAAGGAGCTGGTGATGCCAAGAATATAAGCGAGATAATAGAGAAAAAAACTGGTGTTGGCACCAGATATTCGGTTTTAGGATATACTCAAAGAGGAGGAACACCATCAGCCTTTGACAGATTGATAGGAAGCCAGATGGGAGCAAAAGCGGTTGAGTTGTTAAATAATTCAATTTCTAACAGAGTGCTTGGAGTTAATGGAAATGAAATATTTCATATGGATATAACAGAAGCACTTTCAATGAAGAAACAATTTGATGAAAATACATATGAGCTAACAAAAATATTGTCCATATAAAAGGAGATGAAAATATTGCGAAAATTGCGCAAAACAAAAATAGTGTGCACCATAGGTCCAGCATCACAAGATGAAAACATATTTAAAGAATTGGTTTTAAACGGATTAAATGTAGCAAGACTTAACTTTTCTCATGGAAGCCAAGAAGAGCATAAAGCAAAAATAGATGTAATAAAAAAAGTGAGAGAAGAACTTGGAACAACAACAGCAATAATGTTAGATACAAAAGGCCCTGAAATAAGAACAAGGGATTTTGAAAATAATCAGGCAGAACTTGTAAAAGGGCAGGAGTTCGTACTTACAACAAGGAACATTCTCGGCAATGAAAAAATCACAAGCGTTACATATGAGAAATTTGCGCAAGATGTTGAACCGGGTAATATTGTACTTATGGATGACGGACTAATTTGCCTGGAAGTTATTGAAAAAATCGATGATACAGATTTAAAATGTATAGTTAATAATGGCGGAACGATAAAAAATAAAAAAGGCATCAATGTTCCAAATGTAAAATTAAATTTACCTGCATTAAATGACAGAGACATAAGCGATATAAAATTTGGAATTGAACAAGATGTTGATTTTATTGCAGCATCTTTCATAAGAAAAGCAGATGACGTCATAGCAATCAGAAGGATTTTAGAAGAAGGAAACGCCGATCACATAATGATTATTTCAAAAATAGAGAACAGGCAAGGCGTTGAGAATATTGATGAAATAATAAAAGTGTCAGATGGAATAATGGTTGCAAGAGGTGATTTGGGGGTAGAAATACCCGCTGAAGAGGTGCCGTTAGTACAAAAGACATTGATTAAAAAATGCAATGATGCCGGTAAACCTGTAATTACAGCAACACAAATGCTGGATTCCATGATGAGAAATCCAAGACCTACAAGAGCAGAAGTGTCAGATGTTGCAACAGCAATATTTGAAGGGTCAGATGCCATAATGCTTTCCGGAGAAACTGCATCAGGAAGTTATCCCACAGAAGCAGTGAAAACTATGGACAGAATTGCTACAATGATTGAAAACTCTCTTGATTATGAAGAAATATTAAAAAGTAAAAATACAGGGCTCAATAACAGCATTACAAATTCCATAAGTTATGCAACTTGCAAAACTTGTTTGGATTTAAAAGCTTCAGCAATTATATCAGCTACTTCATCAGGATATACAGCTGCAGCAGTATCAAGATACAGACCGGTTGCTCCTGTAATAGCTGCAACTGAAAGCGAGTATGTAATGCGCAAAATGTCACTTTATTGGGGAGTGTATCCAATAAAAATTGATAAATTTCAATCAACTGACGAAATAATAGAAAAATCAGTAGACAAGGCTTTAGAACTCGGCTACATAGAAAATGGCGACATTACAATTGTAACAGCAGGAGTTCCTGTGGGAGTGTCAGGAAGTACAAATTTATTGAAAGTGCATATTGTCAGTGAACTTCTTTACAAAAAAGTTGGAGTTGGAAAGGAAACTGTTGTTGCGAGGGCGAGAGTTGCTAAAAATGCAGCAGAATTGAGAGATAAATTTGAAGATGGTGATATTATCGTAATGAATTCAACTGAAAAGGATGTTGTTGAGTTTATGGAAAAAGCTTCGGCAATAATTGTTGAAGAAGGCGGATTGACATCCCATGCTTTTATTGTAGGAATGAATTTATGCAAGGAAGTAATAGTTGGTGCCGAAAACTGCACAAAGGAAATAAAAGATGGTGAAATTTTAACTGTAAACGGTAAACTAGGTGTTGTATACAGAGGGCAGGCTAAAATAATGTAACTGGGAGGGACAATTATAGACAAGTACAAAAGTATAGTAAAAATGTCATTGCCTATATTGGCTATGGTGTTGCTGATTTTATTGTGTGTTTTCAGTCCTCATACATTCGGCTGGATTGCAGAATCTTTTAAACCTGTTATTTATGCTCTGGTAATAGCTTATTTATTAGATTCGGTTGTGACATTTTTTATGAAAAAACTAAAAGTGAGAAGAGCACAAGGAATTTTTTTAGCATGTATAATTTTAATTGGCTTAATAGGAACATTAATATATAAAGTAGTTCCACAGATAGTTGAAAATATCAATAACATAATGACTTTCATCATGGATGGAAATGTGGATATTGTTCAAATATTATCTGATATGAAAAACAAAATAGACAATCAGTATTTTGCATATGTTACTGACTATATTTTGCAGGCAAGTCAATCAGTAAAAAGCATTATCAATGATTTACTTATAGAAATGTCTAATTTTTTGATGAAACTGGTAACAAATATTGGCTCAAGTACTTTTACCGTAGTTACAAGTTTTATTATCAATATTTACATGTTGTCTGAAAAAGAGGATATACTTGCAAGAGGCAGAAGACTTATATATGCATATTTTGATAAAAATACGGCCAAAAAATATCTATATGTATTCAGCAGGGGCAATTCAATTTTTAAAAGTTTTTTAAACGGGAAAATTTTAGATTCTACAATAGTGGGCATAATATGTGTCATAGTATTTTACATATTTAAAGTGCCATATGCACCGTTATTAGGAACTATTATAGGTGTATTTAACATTATTCCATACTTTGGACCAATTATAGGTTCTGTACCTGTTATAGTTGTATCATTTTTTGTAGATCCACCAAAGGCCTTGACTGCTTTGATAATAATTTTAGTGATACAACAGTTGGACGCAAATATTCTTGATCCAAAAATAGTAGGTGGAAATGTTGGTGTAAGCCCATTTTGGATTATTACTTCAGTAACTGTCGGAGGAAACTTGTTTGGAGTTCCAGGCATGATTCTTGGAGTTCCGATTGTAGTTCTTATAAAAACAATAGTTGAAGAATCCATAGAAATGCGTTTAATTGAAAAAGGAATAGGTGACATAGAAAAAGATAACATGCATAAATAAGGTAACAAAAAACCTGCTGAATAAGCAGGTTTTATTGTAAGTTTTCTTATTAATCTTCTGTGGATGTTGTTCTTGGTCGGCAGCAATTACCGCCACCAGAGTTTTCGTCAATTTGTCTTGGGAACAGTCTTGGGAATGTCGGGCAAATTGATGCTTGTTCTGGTGATAATTGAGTGAAGCCTGTAGAGAGTACACAAAGCTGTACCGGAACTACAATTTTCTTTTCACATGATATACAGAGTGAAATAATAAGATTGATTGACAACTCTCCTGTTCTAGGGTCTAATGTAAAGTCTCTTTGAATACTGTTTGTTGCAAGTCTTACTATGCATGACAGGTTGCAAAATTCAGTGAATCTTGGCAAAAATGCTGAGTCAACTACTGAAGGGACGCAGATTTCAAAGAAATTAGTCAATACTAACGGGTTGCATTTATCTGCTATTTCCACAACAGCTGTTAATGTAATTATACTTTCATTATCTGAGTTGCAAGGAGAAACAACTAAATCAATTTCAACCTCTACACAACCTGTTACTTCTATATTTTGTGTTCCAAATATCGGAGTTCCTTGGTCTAAATCATCACAGAATGATGTGTCTGCATAAATTAGCTTTTGACTTAAAGTACCATCAGGACCTACAACTTTGTAGTCCCCATCTCCTTTTTTTACAAATTGTCCGCCGGACAATGTAGTTTTAGGGTTGATTTTTAAATTACAGTCATCACAAATATCGTCTGGGTTGAAGAATTTTTTGCATCTTATGTCTGCTATTCTGATAATGTTTGTTCCGCATCCTAAATGTGGTTCAAAAACCGTATCTTGCGCAGTTTTTAAACCTTGTAAATTAAATAGTACTGCATCATAAACTTTTTGAACATAAATTGGTTCTGTTACTACATTTCTTAATGTGCCATCCCAATCACAGCCAGATTGACCTGTACAGCATCTATCTACAATACCACAAGTTCCTGCGATTGCATTGTTATTATTTGAGCATCTCATGCTGGTATAACCTCCTCATAATTTACTGTTACTTTACTTCAATATATTCCAGACTGTTTCAGTTGTTACAAAGCATTTGTTAAAACACAATAGTATAATTGTTATTTAAAAAATTAAGCTGAAAAATATTTAGAGATTAAATAAATAACATTATATGTTGAATTATTTTTAATGTTAGTGTAAAGTATAATAAAGAATATAACAATTATGGAGGATTTATGAATTTACCAATAGTAACATTTGAATTTGAAAACGGTGATGTAATTAAAGCTGAATTGTACCCTGAAATAGCTCCAATCACTGTTAATAATTTTGTTTCATTAATTAACAAAAAATTTTATGATGGAAAGATTTTTCACAGAGTAATAGAAGGATTTATGATTCAAGGAGGATGCCCAAACGGAAATGGAATGGGAGGTCCGGGATACTCTATTAAAGGAGAGTTTACAAGCAATGGTTTTAAAAATGATTTAAAACATGATGCAGGAGTTTTGTCAATGGCAAGATCTATGTCTCCAAATTCTGCAGGCTCACAGTTTTTTATCATGCATAAAAAATCTTCACATCTTGACGGACAATATGCTGCTTTTGGAAAAGTAATCGAAGGCCTTGATGTTGTAGACAAAATAGCTAAAACAAAAAGAGACCGCTCAGATAGACCGGTTCAAGAAGTTAAGTTAAACAAAGTAACAGTTGAAACTTTCGGAGAAACATACCCAGAACCTGAAAAAATATAAAAAAATCGTGCCATTTACTGGCACGATTTTATAAAATCAACTGTTAATTATCAAGAATGAACCATTTCTGTCCTTTTGTACTGTTATTGATGCTTCAACTGTTTCTTTAAGCAATTGAACATGCGATATAATTCCAACAAGTCTTTTAGAACCCTTGACAGAACTCAAAATATTTAAGGCATCAGCAATGGATGAAGAGTCCAGACTTCCAAAGCCTTCATCTATAAACATTGTATCAATTTTAATACCACCGGATTGAGACTGCACCACTGATGACAATCCTAATGAAAGTGCAAGGGAAACGAGAAACTTCTCTCCTCCTGACAAACCGGCAACTCCTCTTTTTTCACCTGAATAACCATCAAATACTTCAAGTTCCAAGCCTGCTTTTCTTGACCTTCCGCTTCCCTCAAGCGTCCTGCAAAGTTGGTATCTTCCGTCATGAACATTTTTCAAAAGGCGGTTTGCCTCAACTGTAACAGAAGTAAGCATTACACCAAGCACGTAACGCCTTAAACTTATTCCTTTATCACCTCTTAAAGTTATCCCAAAGTTATAATAAGTATCGTATTTGTGCATTAATTCCTGCAATATTTTTTGCTCTTTTGAAACTTTTCTTATTATTGTTTCCAGGCGATTTTTCCCGTCGGTGTGCAATGCAATTTGCTTCTCATGCTCTGTAATATTTTTTTCAAGTGAGGAAACTGCGTTTTTAATTGCATCCAAATTTGGCTTCGTTTTATTTTTAGTTAAAAATTCAAGTCTTTCCAGGTTTTTGGCAACAGAACCCTTTTCAATAATGTAATTTTGAATTTGCTTGTCCCAATCGTCCAGTATATCCTGATTAACCAAATTAGATTTAAACTCTTCAGTATCAGCAAAGTTGTTTGATTTAAGTATTTCAATATATTCTGATTTAGCTTCATTGTATTCATCGCATAATTTGTCTGTCTGTTCCTTTAAATACATTAAACTTGTATTAGATGAACTTAATTTTTTGTCAGCATTGTTGTATTGTTCAGTAATACTTATCAGTTTATTTGAATAGTCGTTTATCTTTGCAGCAAAATCATTAATTTTATTTATTAAATCAGCTTCACTTTCTATACCGTCTATTTTACGTTCACTGAGTGAATTGTACTTAGCCTGACTTTCTTCCTTTAATTTGCTTTGGACAGACAAATCGTTATTAATTAAAATTAATTCACCTTCAAGTTTGCTTGTTTGCGCGGTAAGTTTCGTTTCTGTAGCAATTATTTCTTGTAATTTATTGATTTCTGATTCTGCTTTTTTAAGGCAAGTATATATATTTTCCTTAGAATAGCTATTTAAATTTTTGGAAAGTTCGTTAATTTCATTTTGGAGTTCTTGCATTTTTTCAGATTTTGATGTTTTTGCTGCATCTTGTTTTGCAATAATGTTGTTTAGCTCCATCGAATTTTCATTTAATTTATCAAGTGCTACTCGCAAATCATTTATTTGTGAAGAATCAACATTGCTGTCAGACTTTGATGCCTTTTCGGGATGATGGATGCTGCCGCACACAGGGCATTTTTTCCCATCTTCAAGTTCTTCGCTTATTAAAAATGCAGCTTGCCCAATGTATTTACCGTACAAACTATCATACTCTTTTTTTTGCAATACAAATGAATTTTTGCATTCTTCAAGGTCTTTTTTAAGTACATTCAATGCATTGTTTGCTTTATTAATTTCCGTTTGAATTATTTGAACTTCAGCAGTTTTTTTATCCATCATATTAAATTTTTCGGCTTTTTCTTTTAATTCAGGAAGTTTTAAACTGTAATTATTAAATATGAAATCTTTCATTTGTGAATATTTCTGCAGTTTTTCTTTGGTTGAATTTAAAAGCTTTTGCTTGTTTAATTCTTCATTTCTGAGGTCTTCATATTTCTTGTTTTGCTTGTCAGCATCTGTTTTTGAACTGGTTATTTGACTGTATACTTCAGTAAGACCTTCAGCTTTAATTTTATTCTCTTTTAACTTTTCAATGTATTCTTCGTTCTTTTTTAGTTCTTGCAGTGATTTTTCGGTTTTATCCTTTATATCAATGCAAATAGCATTATTTTTCTGTTCTTTTTCCAGCTTTTCTTTTGATTCATTAAACTTTCTTTGGACGTTTATTACATATGTATATTTTTGTTCAACGTTTAATGCTTTTCTTCCTTTTTCAAGTTTAGCTGAAAGAATATCCGTTTTTTCTTGTTGCTCTATTATTTTTTTAAGTTCTTTTTCCGTTCTGCTTTTTTCTTCAAATAAATTAAATGTGTCATTTTGAAGTTCAAGCTTTATTTTTTCGTCTTTAAGAAGTTCTTCTGATTTAAATTTTTCTTTAGTGATATTTTCAATTGATTCTGTTAAATTTGAAATTTTGGTCTCTAAATCTTCCTTAGTTTCTGCATTTTCAGATTTTAGCATTACATTAATATTTTCTCTTTTTAAAACGACATCTTTGCTGATGTTTCTAGCTTCGTTGCAAATCCATTCAGCTGCCTCCTGCCATTTTTTTGCATTGAACAAAGTAACAAGTATTTCTTCTTTTTCATCTGATTTTGCAACCAGAAGTTTTTCAAACTTACCTTGAGGAAGCATTATTACCTGTATGAATTGTTCGTGGTTGAGCCCAATAATCTCGCATGATTTTTGTTCTACATCTTTAATTTTTGGATTTTCAAAAAATGGCACAAATATTCCGTCTTTATTTAAAAACATGGCATTTTGCGCAACATTGTAATCTTTGCTTCCATTTCTTTTTGTTTTGATGATTATATTCCTGGTGAATTTATATGTTTTTTCTGAAATTTTAAATATAAATTCTACTTCGGTAGGTATTTCTTCCTTTGCCATCTGGCAGCGCATGGCTGTAATGTCTCCGCGATTTCCTCCGCTTGACTTGCCGTAAAGTGCATATGTAATTGCATCGAGAATTGTAGTCTTGCCGGAACCTGTTATTCCATGAATTAAAAATACTCCTGAATTTTCAAATTTATCAAATTCAATTTCCTGCTTTTTTACATAGGGGCCGAAGGCTTGAAAGGACAGTTTGATTGGTATCATTTAGTTACCTCCTCGTCCTGAATTGCAGTCATAGCCCGCTGAAACAAATTGATTTGTTCCTCAGTCACATCACATCCTGTTACTTCTCGGTAAAACTTTTCCAGTATATCATTTGGTGTCATCTTGTACAATTCATCAACGGTAAGTTCATTTTCTTCTTTTTCATTCATTCTACCTGAAATATTGAGCAAATTATTGTAGTGCGTTCTGAAAAGTTCCACTGCTTCCATACCTGCGTACATGTCTGAAATTTCTATTTTAATGTAGTCATCTTTGTGCGCATCATTTTGCGCAACAGCAAGAACTTCATCAAAGGTGCCTTTGATAACTCTGGTTTCTCTAAGAGGAATTACTTCTATTTCTTCAACTTTTATTTCATCACTGATATCCAATATTGTAATAGTCTTTGTGTTAGTTGATTCACTGAAAGAATATTTAAGAGGAGAACCGCTGTATCTGATGTTGTAACCTCTGTTTTGTGCTTTGTGAAGATGTCCCATTGCCACATAGTCAAAGCCGTCAAATATGTCAGCTGACACTACAGACGTTCCTCCAACCATTGCAGTTCTGTCACTTTCTGAAAGAACCGAACCGCTCACAAAGCAGTGGCACATCAGTATGTTTTTTTTACCCGGTTGGAAACTTTGTTTAATGTTTTTTATAACTAAGTTCATTGCGTCTGAGTAGGTGCTGATTTTTTCCTCCGGATAAAGTGCTTTTACTTCATCCGCATTAAAGTAGGGCAGAGGGTAAATATTTAAATTTTCCAACTCCACAGCTTTTATATCATTTGAAAGCTTTCCGTTTATATATAGACCTGCTTTCTTTAACAGCTCGTTGCATGATGCAAGCCTCGCTGCTCCATCGTGATTTCCTGCAGCAATAATGACAGGAATTCCTATTTCATTGCATAGCCTGGTAACAGCATAATTGTACAAAGTTATTGCTTCTGAACTGGATACTGAATAATCAAAGACATCGCCGGCAATCACTACTGCATCAATGTTTTTTTCTTTCACAACATTTATCAAATAGTCTATGAAATGTCTTTGCTCCTCAGCTAATGAAGCATTGTGCAGACTGATTCCCAAATGCCAATCAGATGTATGAATTATTTTCATTATAATCTCCGTTTTTCTATATGACCTCTCAGCTTGATGAAAAGTAAACTTTTCGACCTTGTCATTCTGAGGCGTAGCCGAAGAATCTCATGTTTTCAACAAAGATGAGATCCTTCACTATGTTCAGGATGACATAAAAGTGGTATTTAATCTATAGTTATCCAATGGATCTCAATGTTAAAAACCTAAATGTTCTCCAACTAATATTACTTTAATTCTGTTTTGCGGCTTGCAAAATCTTGTTGTTAATATTTGACAGCATATAGTGTCGCTCATAGTGCATTCTGTGCATTTACCTGTAAAGTGGCAAGGGGTTTGTGAATTTGTTCTGAATGTGTTAGGTACAGTAGCATCAGCCCTTACTTTTTTTATTGCAACATCTAAGTCAGTCACAACTTTGTTCATTCCTGCAATTACTATAACACTGTCTGGCCCGTAGCAGTAAGCAGCTAAACGGTTACCATTACCATCTATGTTTAAAAGTTCCCCATCCATTGTTATTGCATTAGTACTTGTTAAAAAAACATCTGCTGTCAAGGCCTGTTTCATTAACTTAACTCTTTCTTGGGGAGATGTAGCTTTATCTCTGTCAATTACTGCAATATGTTTTTCTTCAAGAAGATTTTTAATGTTAAGTTCATCAATAGTACAGGAACCGCCCCATGATACTACAGCATCTTGACTGATAAGAGACATAGCTTTTTCTACTGCTTCTTCTTTAGTATCAAAATAATATCCTTCCATATATCTTTTTTGAAGGTTTTTAATTATTGTTGCACTTTTAACTTTGTAAGATTCTTTAATGAAATCCATTGTAACCCTCCTTGTTATGTTGGTTGTTTCGCTCATTATATAACAAATTTGTTGCGATTTCAATTGTAAATTATGAATGTTGATATCTGTATATCTAGGTGTTATAATAATTTATAAAATGAAAATTTTCATAGAAAGGATATAATATGAAAGTACACGAAAGATTTTTAAATTATGTGAATTTTGACACTCAGTCAGTAGAAGATGTTGAAGCGATTCCAAGCAGTGAAAAACAAAAGGTTTTAGCAGCTTTTTTAGTTGAAGAAATGAAGCAAATTGGAATCAAAGATGCTTACATGGATGAACATGGCTATGTGTACGGAACATTGGCTAAAAACACGGAAAAGCAAGTTTCTGTAATAGGATTTATTGCTCATATGGATACATCTCCTGACATGCCGGGAAATGATATTAAACCAAAAATCATACATAATTATGACGGCAGTGATATTGTATTAAATGAAGAAAAAAATATAGTTATGAAAACAAGCGTGTTTGAACACTTGTTAAATTATGTTGGCAATGATTTAATAGTCACTGACGGAACAACCCTGTTGGGAGCTGACGACAAGGCAGGCATTGCAGAAATAATGTCTATGGCTGAATTTTTAATAAATAATCCGGATATTGAACACGGTACTGTTAAAATAGGTTTTACTCCTGATGAAGAAGTAGGAAACGGAGCAAATTTATTTAATGTGGAAGATTTCGGTGCAGACTTTGCCTATACTGTGGACGGGGGAGCGCTTGGAGAAATAGAATATGAAAATTTCAATGCAGCAAGTGCAAAAGTTACAATAAACGGAGCTAATATCCACCCTGGCTCTGCAAAAAACAAAATGAAAAACTCTATATTAATTGCAATGGAATTTCAAAGCATGCTTCCTGTACATGAAACTCCTGACAATACAGAAAACTACGAGGGTTTCAACCATTTGAATGATATAAGCGGAGATGTTGAGAAAACAAATTTAAATTATATTGTGCGTGACCATGACACAGATAAATTTAATATTAAAAAAGAAAGATTTATTAAAATTTCAAATTATTTAAATGAAAAATATGGAGAAGGCACTGTAGTTGTTGAATTGAAAGATTCTTATTACAACATGAAAGAAAAAATTCTTCCTCACATGCACATTGTTGAGACCGCTCAAACAGCTATGAAAAATATTGGAATTGAGCCGGAAGTAGTTCCGATAAGAGGTGGAACAGATGGAGCAAGGTTGTCATACATGGGGCTTCCATGTCCTAATCTTTGTACCGGCGGTCACAATTATCATGGAAGATACGAATATGTTCCAATTCAATCCATGGAAAAAACAGTTGAACTGTTAACAGAAATAGTGAAATTATACGCCTAATAAAAAGAGATCCTTCGAGCGCTCAGGATGACAACGAATTATGACGTTGTCATCCTGAGGGTAAGCCCAAAGGATCGCATTTTTTATTCTTTTACTTTTTTTAAAATACCTGTATAAGTGTCGTCTAACTGCAGTTTATTTGTACTGTACATTTTAAAAGCCTTGATTATTTCATAATCATTTAATGCTTCAACAAAAGCTCTTTCCTTTTCACCGATAAAGTTCAATGCGTAAAGTCTGTTTAATGAATATTTGTTAAAGATACTTTCATAATTTGCCAAGCTACTTGTAGATGGCTTAACAGTTTTTTCTATCAATAACATATCCACAAGCTCTACAACCTTTGAAATGTAGTTAAAAGGGATAGGAGGATCTAAATTGTATCTGTACAATGTAGTGCCTTTATACAATGAAAAACTATAATTTCCAAAACTGTAATTTCTAAAATCAATTGTACCTGAATCTGCTGCCAAACCCCAATTAATATCTAGAAGAGAAGGTATGCTGTTAGCTTTTTTTAAATCATCAAAAACCAGGGTTTTAAGCATTTCTTTATTGTTGTTTTTAATATAAAATGCATATCTGTAAAATAAAATATTTGCTCTTGCATTGTCGCTTGTTGTGATGTTATCCCATTTTTCCAAAGCATCAATGTACAAATTTTCTTTAACGTTATACTTGCTTACTGCTGCGAAAACTTGCATTAGTTCAGAATTTTTAAAATCGTTTCTCGCGATAATATTTGCTAAAATTTCATTTGCAAATTCGGTTTTTTCTGAATCGTTGTAGCTTCCGAAAGTTATCATATAAAAATTAGTGCCTGCAACGTTGTAGTAACCGCTTGAACGCAATGTTTCCATTGTTTCCACAGCATTTAAATCATACAAATGAGAATCCTCAGGAAAAATGTATCCTCCAAATGATATATATTCTAGTGTATCCTTAGCTTTTATGAATTTTTTGTCGTTAGCGTTAGTAGTGTTTAAGTTATATGTTCCAAAATAGGAATACATATCTTCGCCCTTAATAGGCATAAATTCGAGCTTAGTTAAATATTTGCTTGCATCGCTTGTCTTAATGTCCAAATAAACTCTTTTTATTAATGCTGCTGATTCCGCTCTGGTAATATTAGTGCTTCCCCTGAAAGTTTTGTTTTCGTATCCAACAATTATTCCTGCATTTTTAAGTCTTCGTATTTCATCATAATATTTGTTGCTGGTGCTTACATCGCTTAAATTCAGCGGGTTGTCATAAATAGAATCCTTACAGAAAGCTGCGATGAGAGCAGCTGATTCTTCTCTTGTTATTGCTTTGTTGGGATAAAAATTTGTTCCTGGGAAAATATCCTTAAAAGAATAACTGTTGTTTGATTTTAAATGTTCATACATAGAAATAATAAAAGTATAAGACCAATGTTTGTTTGACATATCACTGTAAGTTATGTCACTTGTATAAACTTCATTCATTTGATTTTGTCTGTAAGCCGTTCTTGCTAATATGGTAATAAACTCAGCTCTTGTAATATTATTTTCCGGCTTAAATGTAAAGTCGCCATAGCCTTTGAAAACCTGCAATGTGTTTGAAGCAAAATCAATATCACTTTGTGCCCAGTGATTATAAGTGTCATAATACACGGTTCTTGCAAAGACTGTCTGAATGGATAACACAATAAAAATAGTAATAAAAAATAATAGCTTGTTAAATTGTCTCAATATGCGTCATCACCTTTTTTGTATATATTTATTTATAATGTTATTTACCTCCTCTTCGCTTATATTA
This sequence comes from Sedimentibacter sp., assembly GCF_033447055.1. Lineage (GTDB taxonomy): Bacteria > Bacillota > Clostridia > Tissierellales > Sedimentibacteraceae > Sedimentibacter. The sequence continues at coordinate 6,674 of NZ_JAWQJF010000088.1, read as the reverse complement.
AACACCTTTTTTAGGAAAAATTCAATACTAATTTTTCCTAAATCAGATATATTTTGTTGCGTGCTTTCCTGAGGTAAATAAATTTTAACATTATTCAATTTATTAGGATAATATTCATATAAGTTATTCCCGACTTTTTTTGTTTGACACTTGAAATAAAATTCGAAAACATTAGAATTTAAATAAGAAATCATGTAGTCAGAGACGACATTTTCGTGCAAATCATTGATAAAATAAATATCAGCACTGCAAAAATATTCATTTGTATCGTAATAAAAATTATTGCCTTTCGACTTATAAGGGAAAACAATTTTAGGGTTTTCGAAGTCAAATTGATTACGACCCCACTGCAACTCATACCATTTTCTAAATCCCTTAATACATTCTCTTCTTTCCATTAATTTTTCATGGTAGGTTGATAAATATTTTATTGCATTAGGACAACTAAATTCATTTTCTATATTATTTGAATATATTAAGTACAAATTATTATATTTAATTCCATCATCCCTTATGTTGCTGTTTTTAATCCATTTTCTAAGCAGAAAACTCTCAATTTTATATTTTTCGATAGTTTCTTCATCAACAATAAAGGCTTTGTCTAAACCTGTTATAATACCTTGTTTTATATTGCATACATCCTTAATGTATGTGTTGGAAATACTTTCAATTCGGTCAAAAAGTTGTTCGTCACAATCCTTTAATATAATCCAGCCTGAATTTTTAAGCTTGTTTTGACTAAAATTGAATTTTTCGGTAAAATCATTGTCCTCATTGCATTTGACGTATGAAAAGTCGTCTTTGTTCCCGGCAATATTTGACAGTGTTATAACTGCAGGACTTACCATTACATCCTTGAAAATATTGCTTCCGCTGTAATCTAGCAAAGATACAATATGAAAATTGCTAATTATAAATGTTCTTAGCTTGTCTGCATAAAGTGCTTCCATAAAATACCGCGACGTTATAAAAGAGATAATGCCATCTGATGAGAGCAAATCCTTGCTTTTTTTAAAAAAACAATAAGAAATATCAGCCTTGTCATAGAATACATCCTGATATTTTTCATAAAGTACTTTTTTGTATTCTGCAGAAGAATTTTTATGTCCTACATATGGTGGATTTCCCACTATAATATCAAATTTGTTTACATAGTTAAAATCAAATGAATCAATTAAAAAATCCGTATTAATAATATTAAAATTAACCTGAGTGCAAGCAGAGCAAAAAAGCAAGCCCATTTTTGTTAAAAATATTGAAAAATCATCAATATCTATGCCATAAAGCATATGCTCCAAAATATATCTGTCATCAACATTTTCTAAACACTGATTTTTAATCTTTTTGAATGCTTCAATAAGAAAGTATCCTCCGCCACATGAAGGATCAAGAATGGTGGTGTTTTTGTCAATTGATTTAACGGTAAATATTTGGGTGAGCATTTGATCTATAATTTTAATTGGAGTATATACTTGTCCCAAAGATTTTCTTTCCTTTGAAGTAAGCAAAATTTCATAAAGAGAAGCAGGCTGAAAGTTTTCTGAAAAATCATCCCTGTTGTTAGAAATTAATTCATATATTTTTTCTTCAGCAAAAAAGAAATTAAGATTAAATTTTTTATATTTCGTAAATATATTCATATCATCTTCATTTAAACCATATTTACATTTGAAATATGAAAAATTATCGTTTAAAATATCAAAACCATTTAACCTACAGCTGTAAATTACGTTGCATATAAAAAAGATTACATATTTTACTCTGCATATATAATCGCTGTTATCCATGTTTTTAATTATAATATTAATTTCCTTAATAATTGATTTATTCATAATTACCTCTTGATTTAATATCATATGCACATATTATCATGTTGCAGAAATTTTATCAATACAATTGGCACACAATTGCTATATAGTATTAAAATCATCTGGAGGTGATAAAATGGCAGTAGTAGCAAATCAGGCAGATTCCAAATTTAAGATTGTTCTTAATGCAGGAGTTGATGAAAACAACAAAGACATTATTAAAAGTAAGACATTTTCAAACGTTAAGTCAACTGTTACAAATGATAACTTGTTTAACCTTGGAGTTTCATTGGCAGGACTTCAGGCACACGCACTTACAAATGTAGTGAGATACGAAGAATATCAGCTGATTAATGAAATATAAGAATATCAAGATATTATAATTAAATGAATTTTAAGGAAGGGGTGATAGAATGGCAAAAAAATTAGTAATGGCATTTGTAACAGCGCTAGGGGCGACATCATCCATGACAATTGATGATCCTAAAGATGCTTTAACAGAAGCTGAAGTAAGAACAGTTATGGAATCAATTATTGCTCAAAATGTATTCAATACAAGCAAAGGCGATTTAACTGAAATAAAATCAGCTGAAATTATAACAACAACAGAAGAAATTTTAATATAAAAAATGGTAATAATATGATATAATGATGTAAAATTTTGTATGTCATCCTGAGCGATAGCGAAGGACCTCATCTAAATAATGAGATTCTTTGTCTGCTCCTCAGGGTGACATAAAACGGGAGGCACCATGATAAATAAGAATGAATTACTAAATAAAAGTGAAAGCCTTAAAAATGTTTCGGAACTAAAAGAAGTATTGTGGCTTAATCCTAAATTAATTCAATATAAAGAAGCTGCAGAAATACTCAATGTGGATTTATCAGCAATAGACGATGCTGAAAATCGTCTCAATAAATTTGCACCGTTGATAAAAATATTATTTCCGGAAACAGAATCTTCTAACGGTATAATTGAATCACCATTGAAAGAAATAAGTGATATGAAGAATCAGCTGGAATTGTCGTACAACACTAAAATTACAGGAAAATTATTGCTTAAAATGGACAGCCACCTTGCAATAGCAGGATCGGTAAAGGCTAGAGGCGGCATCTATGAAGTGCTGAAATATGCTGAAACACTAGCATTAAATAACAATATGATTACAAAAGATGAAGATTATTCAGTGCTGGCACAGCAGAAATACAGAGATTTTTTCAATCAGTATAAAATACAGGTAGGCTCCACAGGAAACTTGGGACTAAGCATTGGTATAACTTCCGCTGCGTTGGGATTTAAAGTTGCAGTACATATGTCGGCAGATGCAAAACAATGGAAAAAAGATTTGTTGCGTTCAAAAGGTGCAACAGTTGTGGAATATGACAGCGATTTTTCAAAAGCAGTTGAAGAAGGACGAAAACTTTCAGACCAGGATCCGATGAGTTACTTTGTTGATGATGAGAATTCCATGAATTTATTTTTAGGATACAGTGTAGCAGCAAGAAGATTGGAAAAACAAATTAATGATATGAATATTTTAGTGGATGAGAATCATCCTCTGTTTGTATACCTGCCTTGCGGAGTAGGAGGAGCACCCGGAGGAATTACATATGGACTTAAATCCGTTTATATGGACAATGTGCATTGCTTTTTTGTAGAACCTACTCATTCACCATGCATGCTCATAGGAATGGCTACAGGTCTTCATAATGACATATGTGTGCAGGATTTGGGAATTGACGGGAAAACTCATGCAGATGGTCTTGCGGTAGGCAGACCTTCAAAATTAGTAGGCAAAAAAATGGACCATTTATTAGGAGGAGTTTTCACAGTATCAGACAGCAAACTTTATGATAATATGCGTTTCCTTAGCAGTTCAGAAAACATCAACATTGAGCCGTCAGCATGTGCGGCATTTGAAGGCGTAATAAAAATGGAGCAGTCAGAGGAAGGCAAAAAGTACATAAAAGATAATAAACTAGAAAATAAAATGAAAAATGCAACTCATATTGCATGGGCAACAGGTGGAAGCCTTGTGCCTGAAGAAATAAACAAACAATTTTTAGAAACATACCTGTAATTAATTGTTCATGAGCAAAGCGAAGGATCTCATCATTACTTTGAACATGCGAATATACTTATGTCATCCTGAGCAAAGCGAAGGATCTCATCATTACTTAAAACATGTAAAAAAATATTGTAAACTTATAATTAATTTGTTAACATAGACTAAAACGTAAAATAACGTAAAATGACGGAGGATTACATGAAAGTTAATTTAAACCCTGCGAAAGGTATGCGTGATATAACGCCGCAGGAAAAAGAAATCAGAGATTATGTAGAAGGTGTTATAGTAAATACATACAAACAAAGCGGATTTGAACTTATTGAAACACCGGTAGTTGAAAATATAGAAAATTTAATAGGCAGCAAAGGTGGAGAAAATCTTAAATTAATATTTAAAATATTAAAAAGAGGTGAGAAGCTTGACTTTGCAAAAGAAGGACTGACGGAAGAGGACTTGGCTGATTTAGGCTTAAGATATGACCTTACAGTTCCTTTAAGCCGTTTTTACTGTAACAACCGTTCAAGCTTACCGACAGTATTTAAAGCAATGCAGGTCGGAAATGTGTTCAGAGCTGAAAGAGCACAAAAGGGAAGATACAGAAGTTTCAAGCAGTGTGACATAGATATAATCGGAGATGGAACAAAAGCTGCAGAATTAGAGCTTATAGCAACAACTGCAAAAGCGTTGACTGCACTTGATGTTAAAGACTTCGTGGTAAGATTCAATGACAGAAGAGTTTTAAAAGCAGTTATATTAAACTGTGGATTTTCAGAAGAAGAGTTTGACGGCGTGTGCATAGTTGTTGATAAATTAGACAAAGTTGGAATATCAGGTGTTGAGAAAGAATTAAATGATAAAGAATACAACGCAGAATCCACTAAAAAATTAATCAGTGCGCTTGAAAGCATCAATAAAAATGGAACAGACAGTCTTATTGAATATGGCGTTTCAGAAGAAGTAGTTGAAGAAATAAAAGACGTTTTAGATCAAGCAAGAATTTATGCGAACGGCAATTATGACATTGAATTTGACTTTACATTGATAAGAGGAATGGGATATTATACAGGTTCGATTTTTGAAATTGCATACAAAAATCTTGGATACTCCATAGCAGGAGGAGGAAGATACGATGAAATGGTTGGAAATTTCATTGGAGAAAAAATTCCTGCAATAGGATTTTCAATAGGATTTGAAAGATTGGTAAATCAATTACTGGATGAAAAATTCAAAGTACCTAGACTGGAAAAATTAGTATTGTTGTATGATGCATCAGATAAATACATAAATGTTTTGAAAAAAGCAGATGAATTAAGAAATGAAGGGTATACAGTTGCTGTTTATGAAAAAGCGAAGAAATTGGGAAAACAGTTAAACCAATTCAAAGATTACGGATACAATAAATTCGCATTATACAATAGCGATGAAACAGAAGTAAAAGATTTATCTGATAATTAAAATAAAAAGCAAGGATTTTAGTTAATCCTTGCTTTTTTTACTTCTACTTGTGTTTCTTTTTTTATTATCTTAGAAAAAATGAAAGTGATAAGTGTAGCAGCTATCAATCTTGCAGACAACAATGCAAATACATTTGCTCCTGCAGCTGAAAAGATTATAGTATCTTCAAAAACAGCGTGGCACATAGATAAAAACATGCAGATTAAAAAAATGCTTCTTTTATCAATATCATAATCCTTTGCACTTTGTATAATAGCACCCGCGCCTATAGTTAATCCGAAAATCATACCGAATACAAGAGAAATGCTTGACTCTTCGCTCAGAGTAAAAAAGTTTGCAATTGGTTTAAATGCATTTGATATTTTGTCTATGAGCTTCGTATCCTTGAATATTTCTATTACAATCATTACCGGAATGAGAACCCTCGCAATACTCCACAAAAAAGAAATTAAATTAATTAATAAATTTATAATTATATCCATAATAATCACCCGAATATCCTGTTGTATAAGAATCCCATCACAATTGAAAAAAACAGCCTCAATGTTATACTCGCAAAAGAGCTTACACCAAGTTTTTTTACTACAGCTCCTTCAGTTATTAAACTATGAGCTATTGAAACCATTATTGCCAAAGTTGTTACTTGAACACCTGTAAGTTCAATAACAGCCATTGCTCCTAAGGCAGCGTAACCACCGGAAAAGTAACCTAATATCAATACTAAGGATGATTCCCCCGGTAGGCCGAAAACAGACATGATAGGGGTACAGAAGTCTGCAATAATATTTAAAATTCCTGAAATCGAAAGAAGTTGAACGCCAATATAAACAGGGATAAGTATTTTTGACAAATCGAAAAAAGTTACAATACCCTTATAAAGTCCTCTCTTAAAAGTGTCAGCAGTAACCATAATGTGTCCTCCTTAATTAATAACTAGGATTATAGCATAACAAGAAGCAAAACTCAAGTACAAACAAACACCCTTATATCATCCTGAACAAAGTGAAGGATCTCATCTTTGTTTTATCAATTGACACTTAGTGTTATGTTTGTTAGAATTATTAAAAAAGCAGTTCGACGTGGAGGAACAGATGAAGTTCAAAAACTTGATGATATTAATAATTCTAATTATTATTTTTTCAATAGATGCAGTATATGCAGATGAATTAGAAGAAGTCACAAAATTAACAACTTATTCATCAACCTACAATAAATATACAAATAATCCCTATGGCTATGAAATGACTATACTTAATAGTCTGGAATTAAATGAAGAAATTGTTAGTGTAAAAAGCAGATTTGAATCAGAAAATCTTGTGGTAGAAGTTTTATATGACAATTT
>NZ_JAWQJF010000087.1:0-14260 GCF_033447055.1 Sedimentibacter sp. | reverse complement strand
GAGGACACACCCGTTCCCATCCCGAACACGGAAGTTAAGCTCTTTAACGCTGATGATACTTGGTGGGTAACTGCCTGGGAAAGTAGGACGTCGCCGGGTAATAAAGTACAGTAATAAAACTGTACTTTTTATTTTTAATTTATGATCCATTAGCTCAGTAGGCAGAGCACTTGACTTTTAATCAAGGTGTCCGGCGTTCGAATCGCCGATGGATCACCAATAATATCTGGTGGCAATAGCGAAGAGGACACACCCGTTCCCATCTCGAACACGGAAGTTAAGCTCTTTAGCGCTGATGATACTTGGCGGGTAACTGCCTGGGAAAGTAGGACGTCGCCGGGTAATAAAGAACAGTTGAAAATTCAACTGTTCTTTATTTATTTTACAGCATAAAATAAATGTATAAATATTGATAAGATTTATAATTATAAAATACTCTTGACAAATTTAATAAAAATTACTACAATATAAACAGTAGTGCAGTATCGTACGCATTGCGTCTCGCTGGCCTGTATTTGCCAAATATTAACATATGATATAAATTAAATTTTTTTGGTCATACTAATTTAATGTTTGGATAAGCAGGGCAAGCAAAATATGGTGGTGATTATTTTGAACAATTCAGCAATCAAAGTCTATTCAGAAATAGGAAATTTAAAAAAGGTTTTATTGCACAGACCAGGCAAAGAATTGGAGAATTTGATGCCAGAATATCTTGAAAGATTGCTTTTTGATGATATTCCTTATTTAGAAATTGCCCAGAAGGAACATGATGCTTTTGCAAATATTTTTATAGAGCAGGGAATAGAAGTTGTTTATTTGGAAGATTTAGTTGCAGAATCACTTTTCAATGATGAAATAAAATTACAATTCATTAATGAATATATTGAAGAGGCTGGTATTAAAGAAAATAGAGAATCAGTCATACTAAAGGAGTATTTTTTATCTTTTGACAGTACTAAAAAAATGGTTCTTAAAATGATGGAAGGCATACGTAAATCAGAAATAAATGATTACAGAGGCCCAAGGCTGGCAGATTATTTAAGCAATCAGTATCCATTTATAATTGACCCTATGCCTAATTTATACTTTAGTAGAGATCCATTTGCTACAATTGGCGAAGGGGTATCAATTCACAAAATGTTTACAGTTACCAGAAATAGAGAAACTTTGTTTGCAAAATATATATTTAATTGTAATCCTTTATATAAAGGAACAAAATTATTTTATGACAGAACTGAAGAATATTCTTTAGAAGGTGGAGATATATTAGTTCTGAATGAAGAGACGATTGCTGTTGGTATTTCTCAAAGAACTAATCCAAATGCTATTGAAAAGTTTGCAAGTTTGTTACTGACAGAAGACAGCACATTTAAGAAAGTATTGGCAATTGATATACCTAAAACAAGAGCTTTTATGCATTTAGATACAGTTTTTACAATGGTAGATTATGATAAATTTACCATTCATCCAAATATTAAGTCTGAAATAGCTGTTTATGTAATGCAAAGAGGTGATGATGGAAAGGTTCATATTACTGAAGGCAAAGGCTCATTAGAAGATATTTTGAAGAAAGCATTGAATTTGGATAAAATCAAATTGATTAAATGCGGTGGAAACAGCATAATCGATGCATCCAGGGAACAATGGAATGACGGTTCAAATACATTATGTATTTCTCCAGGTCAAGTTATCGTATATTCAAGAAACTATGTTACAAATAAAATATTGCAGGAAGAGGGCATTAAGACATACATAATGCCAAGTTCAGAATTATCAAGAGGAAGAGGCGGCCCAAGATGTATGAGCATGCCTTTAATAAGAGAAAAAATATAAAAAACAATTGCATAGATGGAAGATTTTTGATAATATGTAAAAATACAATAAAGTAAATAAATAATCGTGGAGGATTAGTATGGCAGTTAATTTAAAAGGAAGAAGTTTTTTAACACTAATGGATTTTACATCAACAGAAATTAGATATATGTTGGATTTGGCACATGATTTAAAAGCAAAAAAAAGATCTGGTGTGAGCAATTATTTGCTCAAGGGAAAAAATATAGTATTGTTATTTGAAAAGACATCTACAAGAACAAGATGTGCATTTGAAGTTGCTGCTCTGGAAGAAGGAGCGCATGTTACATTTTTAGATTCAGGCAGTTCACAAATGGGAAAAAAAGAATCATTGGAAGATACAGCAAAAGTTTTAGGAAGGTTTTACGATGGAATTGAATACAGGGGCTACAAACAACAAGTAGTAGAAGATTTGGCGAAGTATGCAGGCGTGCCTGTATGGAACGGATTGACAGATATAGATCATCCGACACAAATTTTGGCTGACATGCTAACAATTGAAGAGCATGTTGCAAAACCTTTAAATAAAGTTAAGGTTGTTTTTGCAGGAGATATTAGAAACAATATGTCATATGCTTGGATGTATGGATGCGCAAAAATGGGAATGCATTTTGTTGCATTTGGACCAAAGGAACTTGAAGAACAATTAGATAAAGAGACTATGAAAAAAGTGTATGAAGTTGCTGAACGTACAGGTGCAAAAATTGAAGTATCAGACAGTGTTGAATCAGTAAAAGGAGCAGATGTAATCTATACAGATATTTGGGCTTCAATGGGTGAAGAAGCACAAATACCTGAAAAAGTAAAAATGCTAACTCCATACAAAGTTACTATGGAGTTGCTAAAAGCTACAGGTAATGATGATGTAATATTTATGCACTGTTTGCCAGCATTCCATGATTTTGAAACTAAGATGGCAAAAGAGCAAAAAGAATTAGGCTTCGATATAAGAGAAGTAACAGATGAAGTATTTAGAAGTAGACATTCTGTAGTATTTGATGAAGCAGAAAATAGAATGCACACAATTAAGGCGGTTATAGTAGCTACTATCGCTTAATGAATATAGGGCGACTAATTTAAGAGAGGTTAATATGGATAGAATAATAAAAGTAGTTATAGCATTGGGAGGAAATGCTTTAGAAGATAAAAGCATGCCACCAACAGCTGAAGCACAATTGGAAATAGTAAAAAGAACTTCAGAATACTTAGCGGATATTAGTTGCGCAGGCTATGAAATAGCCATAGTTCACGGTAATGGACCACAAGTTGGAAGATTATTGTTAGCATCAGAAACTGCAAAGGATGTTACTCCTCCAATGCCATTCGATGCTTGCGGTGCAATGACTCAAGGATATATAGGATATCATATTCAACAAGGTTTGAAATATTCTTTAGCTAAAAGAAACAGAATACTTCCTGTTGTAACAGTAGTAACACAGGTTGTAGTAAATAAAAATGATCCTGCATTCGAAAATCCTACAAAACCAATCGGAGTATTTTATACTGAAGAAGAAGCTAAAAAATTGGCTGAAGAAAAAGGATATACAGTTAAAGAAGATGCCGGCAGAGGATGGAGAAGAGTTGTTCCTTCACCAATGCCTGAGAGAATAATAGAAGTTGATACTATAAAAAGATTGTGGGATTCAACAATTGCTATTGCATGCGGCGGAGGTGGCGTTCCAGTTATAGAAAATGAGGACGGGTCTGTTGAAGGTATTGCTGCAGTAATAGACAAGGATTTAGCTGCAGAAAAATTGGCAGAAGATATTGATGCAGATATTTTAATGATATTGACAGAAGTTGAAAAAGTATCAATTAATTTTAAAAAGCCAAATCAGCAGGATTTATCCAGACTGACTATTATAGAAGCTGAAAAATACATGGAAGAAGGTCATTTTGCACCAGGCAGCATGCTTCCGAAAGTAATGGCATCAATTAAATTTGCGCAGTCAAAACCAGGAAGAAAATCAATAATTACTTCTTTATATAAATCCATGGATGCTTTAAATGGTTTAACAGGAACAGTTATTGAAGGTTAATAATTATATTTAAGCAAAAAGAAAGATGAATTATAATTCATCTTTCTTTTTTTTGTACTTAAAACAAAAGGGCGATATTTTTATTGTTATATATTTTGTTCTTGCAATTGATTCAATATTTGATTTGTTGCATTGACTTCAATATCACTTACAGTAAATGGATTTATTTCTTCATGTCTTGAGTTCATATTTCTAAAAGCATTAGTAAGCATAAGCTTAATACGGTTAATTTGGTTAACTTCACTAATTCCTGCATCAAAGTCTATAGGAACAATATTTGATACCGGATAAGAATCTTTAAGTTTTTTAATCATACCTTTACCTGTAATATGATTTGGCAAGCATGCGAATGGCTGCAAGCACAATATATTATTCACGCCGCTGTCTAAAAGCTCAATCATTTCTCCCGTTAATAACCATCCTTCCCCTGACTGGTTAGCAAGAGACAAGAATTTTTCAGCCTTTTGAGCAATTTCTGATATAAATGAAGGAGTTGAAAATCTTTTTGAACGTTCGAACGCTTTTATACTTGCCTTTTTATAAGATTCAAGAGTTTTAACAGCAATATTATTTATTGCCCTTGATTTTTTTGTTCCACTTAATAGTTCATCATATTTTACTATACCATTAATTGCGCTGTATGAGAAGAAATCCAATAAATCAGGCACAACAACTTCAACACCTTCTTTTTCTAAGAGAGAAAATACATCATTATTGGCATTAGGGTGGAATTTAACAAGAATTTCACCTACAATTCCAACTTTAGGTTTTTTGATGTTCTCATCAAGCTCGATGTTATCGAAATCATTGACAATATCATTTATTGCTTGGATATATTCTCTTATTTTTCCAGATACTATTACTTTGTGGCACTTTTTAACCCAGTTATTATAAAGATCATTTACGGAGCCTTTGATTTTTTCATAAGGTCTTGTTCTGTAAGTGGCACGCATTAAAGTATCTCCTATTACCACGGACATGATTAATCTGTTGACAAAAGGTATCGTAAATTTAAAGCCTGGCTGTTTTTCTAAACCAACTACGTTAAAGGATATTATAGGAATGTTTTCAAAACCAGAATCTTTTAATGCTTTTTTGATAAATCCTATATAATTTGATGCACGACATCCTCCACCGGTTTGAGAAATCATAAGGGATGTATTTTCTAAATCATATTTACCAGATTCCAATGCATTAATCAGTTGACCAACAACAATTATGGACGGATAGCATGCATCATTGTTTACAACTCTAAGTCCCACATCCACGGCTTTTTTATCAACAGCAGGAAGAACTACAGCGTTATATCCAGACATTTTTGCAGCTGTTTCTATAAATTGAAAATGAATTGGAGACATTTGAGGGATTAGTATAGTGTGCTTCTTTTTCATTTCCTTTGTAAATAGTGGAACAGCGTTAGTGCTTTCTATGTACTTATGAGATATTTGGATTTTATCTCTTTCTTCAATTGAAGCAAGCAATGAACGTATACGAATTCTTATGGCACCTAAATTTGTTATTTCATCAATTTTAATTAATGTATATATTTTATTATTCTTATTAAGTATTTCATTAACTTGGTCAGTGGTAACCGCATCAAGTCCACAGCCAAAAGAGTTGAGTTGAACGAGTTCCAAATTCTCCATGTTAGATACATAAGTAGCTGCAGCATAAAGTCTTGTATGGTAAGCCCATTGGTCAGTTATTCGCAGTGGTCTATTAATAGGATATCTATTTTCCAAGGAATCTTCAGATAATACAACTAACCCGTAGCTTTCTATCATTTCAGGAATACCATGGTTGATTTCAGGATCAACATGATATGGTCTGCCTGCCAGGACTATACCTTTTTTATTGTTTTTCTCTAAATATTCAATAGCTTTTAATCCTTCATTTTTAACATCTGCTTTATACGCGAACAACTCTTCGTAAGCTTTTTCAGCAGCGTATTTGATTTCATCTAATGTTAATTTTTCTGCATCTCCAATTTCTTTGTACAGCTTATTAACAAGTTTTTCCTTATCATTTAAGTTTAAAAATGGTTTATAAAATGTTACATCTTTAAGGTCTATATTTGCTTTAATAGATTCAGGATATGATATAACAACAGGACAATTAAAGTGATTTCCTGCATGTTCATCTTCCTTGATATTATAATAAATACAAGGATAGAAAATTTTAGTGATTTTTTTATTCATAAGGTCTATTATATGGCCGTGGGTTATTTTGCCAGGGTAACATACAGATTCAGAAGGGATGGTTCCCATTCCAAGTTCATATATTTTTTTGCTTGATACTCCGGAAAGAACAACTCTATATCCAAGACTTGTAAAAAATGTAAACCAAAATGGATAATCTTCATACATATTTAACACTCTTGGTATGCCAATCAAGCCTCTTCGCGCTTCTTTAAACGGTAATGGCTTATAGTCAAAAACTCTTTTGTATTTATATCTGTAAAGGTTCGGCAAAGATTCTTTTTTTTCGATATGTGTATATTTTTCAGCTCCGCGTTCACAGCGGTTTCCGGAAACGAAGTATCTTCCGTCAGAAAATTTATTTATTGTTAGAAGGCAATTGTTGGTGCAAAGTCCGCAGCGTTCCATGGATGTTGTAAATCCAAAATTTTCAAGATTTTCTTCTTTGACAAATGAACTTTCTTTAGAAGGGTCATATTTGTTTTTTGCAATAATTGCTGCACCGAATGCACCCATTATTCCTGCTATATCCGGTCTTACCACTTCGCGACCTATTATTTGTTCAAATGCACGAAGTACAGCATTATTATAGAATGTTCCGCCTTGAACAACAATTCTATCACCGATGGAATCAAGAGATTTTAAACGAATTACTTTAAACAATGCATTTTTAATTACAGAAACAGATATTCCTGCAGATATATCGCTTAAAGTTGCTCCTTCTCTTTGAGCCTGCTTGACTTTTGAATTCATGAATACTGTACATCTTGTTCCAAGATCCACAGGATTTTTTGAAAATATTGCAGCTTCTGCAAATTCATTAACAGTCATTTCAAGGGACTTTGCAAATGTTTCAATAAATGAACCACATCCAGAAGAACAAGCTTCATTAAGCATTATAGAGTCAATAACTCCATTTTTAATTATCATGCTTTTCATGTCCTGACCGCCTATATCAATGATGAAGTCTACACCATTCAAGAAGAAATCAGCAGCTTTGTAGTGAGACACTGTTTCAATTTCTCCGTTATCTACATTTAAAGCAGCCTTAATCAAATGCTCGCCATAACCTGTTACCGCAGTATTCGCAATTTTGATGCCAGGATGCATTTTGCCATACATTTCTTTAACGGCATTAACAGCAGAATTTAAAGGATTGCCTTCATTGCTTGCATAGAAAGAATATAAAATTTCTCCTTCATCAGTTATAAGAACAAGTTTTGTAGTTGTAGAACCAGCATCTATTCCTAAAAATGCAGAGCCAGAATAATCATCAATATTTTTTCTTTTTACCTTATGTTTATTGTGACGTTCTAAAAATTCATTGTAAGCTTCCCTATTTTCAAACAATGGATTTAAATCCTTCTTGCGATATTCAATATTTGAATGTTCCATTGTGTTTTTTATTCTAATATAAAATTCATTGAAATTTTCACTTTCGTTTTCAACAGCCCACAAAGCTGCACCCATTGCAACATAATAATTTGCATCTTCCGGGCATATAGAATTCTTTTCTGTCAATTTCAATGTTTCATTAAATCTTTCTCTGAGTTCGGACAAAAAGTACAAAGGTCCTCCCAGAAAAGCAACATTTCCCTTAATTGGTCTTCCTTGAGCAAGTCCACTTATTGTCTGGTTTACAACAGCTTGAAAAATAGATGTTGCAATATCTTCCTGCCTTGCACCTTCATTTAACAACGGTTGTATATCTGATTTTGCAAAAACGCCACAACGGGAAGCAATTGGATATATTGTTTTATGTTTTTTTGATAATTCATTTAAACCTGTGGCATCAGTCTTCATTAAAACAGCCATTTGATCTATGAATGCACCTGTACCTCCTGCACAAGAACCATTCATACGCTGTTCTAAGTTACCTGAAAGATATGTTATTTTTGCATCTTCTCCTCCAAGTTCTATAACTACGTCAGTATTCGGTATAAACTTTTCTATTGCTCTGGTTGATGCAATAACTTCTTGAACAAAAGGTATGCCTAGAAATTTTGACACGTCAATGGCACCTGAACCTGTTATGCTGATTTTAATCATGCTGTCTTTTAGGATTTCAGATGAATTTTTAATTATTTCGTTTACAGTATTCTTTATATCGGAATAATGTCTTTTGTATTGTTTGTGAACTATATTTCCTTTGTAATCTATTACAGCTATTTTTACAGTAGTAGATCCTATATCTAGTCCTACCAAGTAATTTTCCATTATTTCCTCCAAAGCTTTACAGCTTTATTTTATATTCATCTTATATAGTATATTTAATGTAAACTATATTATATCATTTTATTTATTAAAATCAACAAAATAAATTTTCAAAAAAACTGCAATTTTTATGCTGTATATTTGAAAGTATTAATACTCTTGAAAAAGAAAATATGTAAAAATATGGCGCCAAAAAAATTGAAATAATTATTTAAATATTGCATTATTTTAAATAAAAGTTTATAATGAGGTAGACTAAAACGTTTACAAAGACAAAATTTTACAAATGATTTAATAATTATTAATATCGGGAGGATTTTATGAGAGGAAAAGTATTATCATTATTAAGCGTATTATTGGTTTTAACTATGCTTCTTTCTGCATGTGGAGGTACAAGTACTTCTGCTCCGGATGAAGAAACAATTAAAATTGGTTGGATTGGATCTTTAACAGGAGATCAGGCAGTATGGGGAACATGTGAAAGTAATACAATCAAAATGTTAATTGAAGAAGTAAATGCAAATGGCGGAATTTTAGGAAAACAAGTTGAAGGTATTTATTATGACACAAAGGGTGATGCTGCAGAAGCTGTAAATGCAACAAAGAGACTTATAACACAAGATGGTGTTGTAGCTATACTTGGACCTAATGCAAGTGGTCAGGCAATTTCAATATCAGCTGTTCTTGAACAATACAAAGTTCCTGATATTGCAACAGTTGCAACAAATCCAAAAGTTACTGTTAATGATGACGGAACTGTTAAAGGATACAATTTCAGAGTATGCTTCATAGACCCATATCAAGGAGCAGTTGCTGCAGGTTATGCTTACGATAAATTAGGACTTAAAAATGCAGCAGTATTATATGACGTAGCAAGTGACTACTCTCAAGGCTTTACTGAATTCTTTGAGAAAACATTTACAGAAAAAGGCGGAACAATTGTAGCAAAAGAAGGGTTTAAAGAAGGCGATGTAGATTTCAGGCCGCAATTGAGCAAAATTAAAGAAGCTAATCCAGATTTAATATTGATGCCTTATTATTATAAGTAAGTTTCATTAAGTGAAAATCCAGCAAGATAACTTGGAATAGAAGCAACATTAATCGGTGGAGACGGTTGGCCTTCAGATCAACTTATGACTATGGCTAAAGATGCTATTGAAGGAAGCTATATAGTAAACCATTTGGATTTTAATGATCCTGAAGTTAAACCATTGCAAGATGCTTACAAGGCTAAGTACAATCTTCCTTTAGAATTAAACGGTTATATGGCTAATGATGCATTCTTGTTGCTTCAAGCTGCAATAACAGATGCTAACAGCACAGATCCTGTTAAGATAACAGAATCATTGACTAAAGTATCTGTGGAAGGTGTAACAGGAACAATAAAAATAAGTGAAGAGGATCATAACCCTATAGGAAAACAAGCAGCAATTGTTAAAATAGAAAATGCAAGCTATGTATTCCAGGAAAAATATGGCGTTGAATAGCTAATGAAGAGGCGGGTCTGACCCGCCTCAAGTTTCTAAACAACAGGAGGTTGTAAATGAGCGGATTATTTTTGCAACAGGTTATAAATGGATTGTCTATTGGCAGTGTGTATGCTTTAATGGCAGTTGGTTACTCTCTTGTATACAGTATAATGAACTTCTCTAACTTCGCACATGGTGGAGTTATAATGATAGGAGCTTATATAGGATATTTTTGTCTCACTTTGTTAAAGGTTCCATTTTTTATTGCATTTTTAATATCGGCTATAGGTGCGGGGTTATTGGCTGTAGCAATGGAAAGAATTGTTTACAGGCCTTTGAGAAAGAGGAATGCACCTTTTCTGTATTTTATAATTTCTGCAATGGGAGCATCAATATTCTTAGAAAATGTAGTAATAGCTTCTCCGATAGGGCCTACATTCAGATCCTATCCGGCTGTTTTTTCCACAACACCTATAATGCTTGGTAATGTTGCATTGGGGAGAATAGATCTTTTAATGTTTGTTATATCTGCAATTAGTTTGATTGGCCTAGTATATATTATTGAAAAAACTAAGGTAGGTTTGTCTATAAGAGCAACTTCATACAGTATTAAAGGAAGCACTTTGATGGGTGTTAATGTTGATATGGTCATTTTTATTATTTTTGCTTTAGGAGGAATACTTGCCGGACTTGCCGGAATGCTTTTTGGTATGAAATATACCGTTTATCCCCAAATTGGAAATATTACTACAAAATCATTCATAGCAGCAGTTTTTGGAGGACTTGGAAGTCTCCCGGGAGCTGTAATAGGATCGATTTTGCTTGGTTTAATTGAAACAATGGTTTCTGGATACTTCTCGTCACAATACAGAGATTTGATTGCATTTGCACTTTTGATATTAGTGCTTGTTTTTAAACCTACCGGGCTGATGGGCAAATCTACAGAAGATAAGGCATAGGTGGTGAAGATATGAGCTGGGGTTATGGATCAGGTATACTTATATTATCAGGCATAAATTTAATGACGGTTTTGGGGCTTTCTCTACTTACAGGTTTCACAGGTTTGTTTTCATTTGGCCATGCAGGATTTATGGCAATAGGAGCATATGTAGCTTCTACTATTACCATGAAGGTCAATATGCCATTTATTCCGGAATCATTGTTGTGGATACAGTTTTATATTGCATTAATAATAGGAGGCTTGGCCGCTATGCTCGTGAGTTTGCTTTTAGGAAAACTTACGTTAAATTTAAAAGGTGACTATTTTTGTATTGCAACATTGGGATTTGGCGAAGCAACAAGGCTGATACTTGACAATGTGCAATATTTTGGAGGCGCTAGAGGACTAGCTAATATACCTACGGAAGGAACTACAACTTTGTTCAATGTTGTAGTTATTAATATTGTTGCTATTGCTGTTCTGGTATGCATTATCAGGTCAAGGCACGGCAGAAACATGGTTGCCATAAGGGAAGAAGAATTGGCAGCGCAGACGATTGGAATTGATGTATTTAAGTATAAATTGACAGCTTTCGCAATAAGCGCTCTTTATGCAGGAATTGCAGGAGGCTTGATGGCGCATTATCTGGGATATATTCAGCCGATTATGTTTAAAATGGTTAAATCTACAGAAATGACTATAATAGTTATATTTGGAGGTTTAGGAAGTATATCCGGAAGTGTTGTTGGAACCATACTTTTAACATTCCTTCCTGAAGTATTAAGAAGTTTCTCTGAATGGAGACTTGTAATATATGGGGTAGCTGTTATTATTATTATGATTTCAAGGCCTCAAGGACTTATGGGAGGAAAGGAAATCAGTTTCAAACCTTTTATTAAATTAATGAAAGGCAGAAAAGACAAAGTGAAAGAGAGGGTAAAATCATGAGTGTACTTTCTCTTAGAAACCTGACTAAAAGATTTGGAGGACTTACTGCTGTTGATAATGTAAATTTTGATATTGAAGAAGGCGAAATATTCGGATTAATCGGACCGAACGGAGCGGGAAAAACAACAATATTTAATCTGATAACAGCAATATATTCTGTTTCTGAAGGAGAAATATATTTTTGCGACAAGAAATTATATAAATTAAAACCATTTGAAATTGCCAATATTGGTATAACTAGGACGTTTCAAAATATTAGATTGTTTAAAAAATTAACTGCTTATGACAATGTGCTTACCGCATGCCACAAATTAGCAGATTATAGTATTTTAAGTTCGGTTTTAAGGATAGGAAAATATAAGAATCAAGAAAAGTGTTTAAATGACAAAACTGTTGAACTTTTAAAACTAATGGGATTGTGGGAATACAAAGATGTTGTGGCATCAAATCTTCCTTATGGACTTCAAAGAAAACTTGAAATAGCAAGAGCGTTAGCACTGGAGCCAAAACTTCTGCTTCTTGACGAACCTGCAGCAGGAATGAATCCTGAGGAAACTATGCAGCTTCTAGATCTTATCAAAGAAATAAGGGATAAATTCAACTTAACAATATTGATTATTGAACATCATATGGATTTAATCATGGGTTTATGCGACAGAATATTTGTGCTTAATTTTGGTATTCCTCTTGCAATAGGAACTCCAAAGGAAATTCAGGGGAATAAAAAAGTTATTGAAGCTTATCTTGGAAAGCAGGAGGTTCAATATGCTGAAAGTTGATAATTTGCATGTATATTATGGAGGTATTCATGCTCTCAAAGGAATATCCATTGATGTTGAACAAGGGAAAATAGTATCTATAATTGGTTCAAATGGAGCAGGAAAATCAACTTTGATTAATGCAATAAGCGGTACAGTAAAGTACAAGGAAGGAGAAATTACTTATAAGAATAATAAACTTCCAAAATTAGCTCATAAGATTGTCAAAGCTGGTATATGTCAAGTTCCTGAAGGGAGAATTATATTTGCAAACTTAACTGTTATGGAAAATCTGAATATGGGTGCATTTTTAAGAAATGATAAAAATGACATTGCAAGAGACAAGAAAAGAATATTTGAACTTTTTCCGATATTAAAGCAAAGAGAAAATCAAATTGCCGGTACATTGTCAGGTGGAGAACAACAGATGTTAGCTATGGGAAGAGGACTTATGTCGAATCCCGATTTAATACTTTTAGATGAACCATCATTAGGCCTGGCTCCTTTGCTTATAAATACTATATTTGATATTATTCTTGAAATTAAAAACATGGGCAAAACAATTCTGCTTGTTGAACAAAATGCATTTAAAGCTTTGTCAATTGCTGACACAGCATATGTTCTTGAGCAAGGTATTGTAACATTGCAAGGTGATGCTAAAGACCTTATTAAGGATGAAAAAGTGCAGGAAGCATATCTGGGGAAGAAAAAAATAATGACAGTTTAATATTGGATAAATGAGAAATCTCAATATAATGAGATTTCTTTTTTATGCACTAGGAAATAAAACTTTCCTAGTGCATAAAAACGAGGATTGTAAAGGACGGGACGTCCTTGCCGTTAGGGGGACATAGGTCCCCCTAGCGGAGTTGCGGAGTAACATTAATAACTGTAAGTATAAGTACATAGAAGAAAAATTAATTTGGATGTATTGATTAGTAAAATTACATATGATATAATAAGCAACATCAGCACGAATGATACAAGGGAGGTTCAAATGTTTGCTTTAATTTTAATTTTGAATGATATTTATAAGCTGGATGATATACATGAAGTGTTTTATGATGAAGAAATTGGCGCAACAACAATTGACAGCCAGGGAATGGGAAAAGTGCTGTTAGATCACAATATAAATGTACCAATGTTGGTAAGTGTAAAAAAGCTTATAGATGGAAGAAAACCTTACAGCAAAATAGTATTCAGCATTATTAGGGATAAAGAAAAGCTGGATAAAGTAGTTGAAGAAATACAAAAAGTGTTGGATTACTTCAAAGAACCAGGAGTAGGATTCATGTTTGTAATGCCGGTTGTTGAAGTATACGGTTCAAACTCAGATGATATAAAATAAAATATTACAAGGTATGATAAGGGATTATCATATCTTTTGTTTTTCTAAAAAAATCAATGTGAAAGTAAAATTGTGTTATTGACAATTATAATGCCTTAGAATATAATGAGGTAAATGATAATGATTATCAATATCACGTAATTAAAAGGAGGACTGCGATATGACTATGACATTAGATAATATTAAACCAGGTCAAGGCGGCATTATCACATCAATCGGCGGACAAGGTATGTTAAGAAGAAGGCTGCTGGATATGGGACTAACTCCTAATACACGTGTTAATGTTAGAAAAGTTGCACCAATGGGAGATCCTATAGAATTATCCATAAGAAGTTATGTATTAACTATAAGAAAAGAAGAGGCATCAAAAATTGAATTAAAAGAGGTATACTGTATATGAAGTATGTCTTTGCACTAGCAGTGAATCAAAATTATGGAAAATCAACACTTTATAATAAGTGGCTCTGATGCAATCCACGAGTCTGAAATCTC
>NZ_JAWQJF010000086.1:0-8687 GCF_033447055.1 Sedimentibacter sp. | reverse complement strand
TGCTTCCATCATGAAGATTATTGTTTTCTTCACCTGCTTCATTTGCATTTTTTAATTCAGTAATTTCGCTGGAATTGGTAGTTGCTGTTTTATCAAGCTCCTCTTCATATTCAGAAAGAGGATGACCGCTTAAATAAACTCCCAGCATTTCCTTTTCCATTGCCAGAAGTATTTTTTCACTGTATTCCGGAAGCTTTGGCATTTCCTCCGCAAATGTATTATTAACAACTGATGATTCAGCATTGTCAAACAGAGAAAATTGCCCTTCAATATTTCTTCTTTTTTGATTTACTACCGAATCAATGGTTGTTTCGTATATGGCCATGAGCTGAGATCTGTGAGTTTCAAGAAAATCAAAGGCACCACATTTAATCAATGACTCTATCTGACGTTTATTCAAAACATTTTTATCGACTTTTGCACAAAAGTCTGCAAAACTTGTAAACTTACCTTTTTTTTCTCTAGCGTTTATAATATCTGTAATTACATTAATTCCTACATTTTTAACTGCAGCCAATCCAAAACGAATTTTACCATTTTCTACTGTGAATTTATCCCTGCTTTCATTTACGTCAGGTGGTAGTATTTCTATTCCAAGCCTTTTGCATTCTCTTATATATAATGATACAGTTCCTGAACTTCCCATAATGCTTGAAATGAGCGCTGCCATAAATTCTACAGAATAATAATATTTAAGCCACGCTGTTTCATAAGCAAGTGCTGCATAAGCGACTGAATGAGCCTTTGGAAATGCATACTTTGCAAATTCAACCATTAAATCATATATTTCATTGGCAGATTTTTCATCAACTCCGTTATTCACAGCTCCTAAAATTCCAGGTTCTCCATTTTCAGCTGACTTGCCATAGATGAAATTTTTTCTTTCTTCAAGCATTACACTCATTTTTTTCTTGCCCATGGCACGTCTTAGTAAATCTGAACGTCCCATGGTAAATCCGCCTATATCCCTTACTATCTGCATAACCTGCTCTTGATATACCATGCAGCCATATGTCACATCCAATATTGGCTCGAGTTTTGGGTGAAGATATGTAACGTTTTGGGGGTTTAGTTTGTTTTTTATATACACTGGTATTTGACCCATAGGACCAGGTCTGTAAAGAGCATTGGCCGCTGCTATATTTTCAAATTCAGTAGGTTTAAGTTCACTTAAAAATGCCCTCATGCCTGAGCTTTCGAACTGGAATATTCCCAGTGTTTCTGCACTGGAAAAAAGTTTATAAACTTCTTTGTCATCATATTGGCAGTTGCTGAAATCTATTTTTTTATGATGGTTTATTTCTATTAAATCAATTGCATCTCGAATTACAGTCAATGTCCTAAGTCCCAAAAAGTCCATTTTTAATAAACCCAGCTCTTCTAATTCAATCATGTTGAACTGTGTTGTTATTACATCTTTATTTCTTGACAGTGGCACATATTCTGTAACATCTTCTTTTGAAATCAAAACCCCTGCAGCATGAGTTGAAGCATGTCTTGGAAGTCCTTCAACTTTTAAAGCCAAATTGATGAGTTTATTGACCTTTAAGTCGCCGTCATATAAATCCTTCAGTTCCTTGTTCACTTCAAGCGCTTTAGAAATTGTCATTCCAAGGCTCATTGGTATTTTTTTTGCTACAAAATCAACTTCTCCGTAAGATAAGTTTAAAGCCCTTCCCACATCTCTTATGGCGCCTCTTGCTGCCATTGTGCCAAAGGTTATTATTTGTGCAACTCTTTTGCTTCCGTATTTTTGTTTTACGTATTCTATAACTTCTTCACGGCGTTCGTAACAAAAATCAACGTCAATATCAGGCATGCTTATTCTGTCGGGATTTAAAAATCTTTCAAAAATTAAGTTGTATTTTAAAGGGTCAATGTTTGTAATTTTCATTGAATATGCAACTAAACTTCCGGCTGCTGAACCCCTTCCCGGACCAACCATAATTTTATTATCTTTGGCATACTTTATGAAATCCCACACAATGAGAAAGTAATCCACATATCCCATTTGCTGAATTATACCTATTTCGTAGTCAAGCCTGTGTTGAATTTCACCTGTTATGTCTTTATATCTTTCTTTTAAGCCTTTCTGACATATTTCTTTGAAATAATCTGCCTTAGTATATTTTTCCGGAACTTTAAATTCAGGCAGATGGACTGTGTTAAAATCAAGTTCCACATTGCATCTTTCTGCAATAATGGCAGTATTTTTCAACACTTCATCAGGAAAAAGCTCCTTCATTTCCTCATATGATTTCAAATAAAATTCATGTGAAGGAAATCTCATCCTGTCTTCATCCATTACAGTTTTCTGAATTTGAATGCAGAGAAGAACATCGTGGAAGTACGCATCTTCTTTATTTATGTAGTGAACGTCATTTGTGGCAACAAGCTGAATACCTGTTTCCTTGCTCATTTTCATAAGTGCTTCATTGACATCCTGCTGTTCCTTAATGCCGTGATTTTGCATCTCAAGGAAAAAATTATTTTCACCAAATATATCTTTATACATTAAAGCTGTATTTACAGCTTCTTCGTAATTGTTTTCAAGTATTCGAGTTTGAACTTCTCCCGCAAGGCATGCGCTAAGAGCAATAACACCCTTGCTGTGTTTTCTCAATTCTTCATGATCTATTCTCGGTTTGTAATAATAACCATCAACAAAGCCAGCAGAACAAAGTTTGATTATATTCTTCCACCCTTCGAAATTTTCTGCAAGCAATACTAAATGATACTGGTTTTTATCCTTTTGAGGATCCTTGTCAGTCATTTTTCTTGGCGATACATATGCTTCAAAACCCAATATAGGCTTTATGCCTTCTTTTTTTGCCTGCTTAAAAAACTCCACCACTCCGTACATAGAACCGTGATCAGTTATGGCTATGGAGTCCATGTTGAGTTCTTTTGCCTTTTTTACAAGTTCTTCAATTCTGCATGCTCCGTCAAGTAAACTAAATTCCGTATGCACATGCAAATGGGTAAATTTATTGTTTGCCATATTATCTCCTTAAAACAAACCATAAACAAAAATTCCTATAATGCCTGTTGCCAACATTACTTTTATAGGATCTGCCTTGAATTTTTTAAGTACAAATACACCTATTGCAACTAAAATAATAGAAACAAAATTTATATCACTTAATTTCGCGGCAAATAAAGAAACACCTTCAGTTTTAAATACTGCAAGCATAAGTATTGACAAGCCTGCTGAAGCAATAAGAGATACCACTGCAGGTCTTAAGCCTTTCAACACACCTTGTATTGTTGAAAGATTTTTATATTTGAAATAAAAATAAGCTAATGTCAGCACTATTATGCACGATGGAGTAACGCATCCCACTGTTGCTATTATAGCCCCAGGTAAGCCTGCAACTCTTGTTCCTACAAATGTAGATGCATTTAGCGCAATAGGCCCAGGAGTCATTTGTGATATGGTCAACAAATCAGCATACTCTCCTAAAGTAAGCCAATTGTGCACTTTCAATACTTGATTTTCTATAAGTGGTAAAGCAGCATATCCTCCACCGATACTAAATAATCCTATTTGGAAAAAACTCCAAAATATTTCTAAATATATCATAGCTCTTTACCAACCTTTTTTAACATTTGATAATAAAATGCTCCAAAAGCTCCGCTTAAAGTTATTATCAAAGCAGCGTTTATGTCGAAAACAACAGCAGCTATAAATG
This sequence comes from Sedimentibacter sp., assembly GCF_033447055.1. Lineage (GTDB taxonomy): Bacteria > Bacillota > Clostridia > Tissierellales > Sedimentibacteraceae > Sedimentibacter. The sequence continues at coordinate 4,995 of NZ_JAWQJF010000086.1, read as the reverse complement.
AAACTGCCATTATAGCAACGGAAATTTTATTCCTGCTTTTTATGATATCTTTAGCCATTTTAATTATAACATCTAAAATGACAGCTGCAACACCTGCACGCATTCCTAAAAGCAATGCATTTACAATTCTATTTGTTTTGAATGCTGTATAAAACTGTGCAACAACCGTGATAATTATTAAAGGAGGCAGCACTGTTCCCAAAATTGAAACTAATGAACCTAGTACTCCCGCCAGACTGTATCCAACCATAATTGATGTATTAACAGCTATAGGTCCCGGAGCTGATTGTGATATAGCAACTATGTTTAACATTTCTTCTTCTTCTATCCACTTCAGTTCTTCTACAAACTTCTTTCTCATTAAGGGTACGATGACGTATCCCCCTCCAATTGTAAAAGCACTCAAAGAAAAAGTTGAAACGAACAACGTCCAGTAAAATTTAATGTCTTTTTTCATTTTTATCCTCTTTAATATTTATAATTACTATTTTGCATTTAGATTGAATCAATGAATCAATGAATCAATCAAAAAGAACCGTCCCCGTTTTCATTACATGAGTGGTGAAAAAACTTTTAATACTGTTCTGCCTATTTTAATGTACCACTTTACACGTTTACATTCCTCTAATGTTATACTCTTGCATTTAATTATTGTTTCCAATACATCCTCTTTTACTTCTAAAACACTTTTTGTCTTATACATCCACACTCCACATTCAAAATGAAGGTACAAGCTTCGATAATCTAAATTAATAGTTCCAACAACTGCATATTTATCGTCTACAACAAATGTCTTTGCATGAATAAATCCTGGTAAATACTCATATATAGATACACCCGCTTCACACAACTCCTCATAGTTAGATCTGGTAACTTCATGTACATACCACTTATCAGGAATATATGATGTTACTATTTTAATATCTACACCTCTTTTAGAAGCCATTTTCAAAGCTGACATCATATTGTTGTCGGCTATAAGATACGGAGTTTCTACATATACGTAACTTTCTGCTTGATTTATCAAATTCATGTAAACAGCTTCACTCACTGACTCCTCGTCTACAGGACTATCATTAAAAGGTTGTACATAACCGTCAGCAACGAATTTTTCATTGCAGTTTATAAATGGTTTAAACTTATCATAATCAATATCTGTTTTTCTCAAATAGTTCCACATAGTTAAAAACATTACTGTTAAACTCCAGACCGCCTCTCCTTTCAAAACAATACCAGAATCTTTCCAATGACCAAATCTTTCGAATTCATTAATGTATTCATCTGCAATATTAACGCCGCCGGTATATGCAGTATGCCCGTCAACAATAACAATTTTTCGGTGGTCGCGATTATTTAAACTTATTGATAACAATGGTCTTATAGGATTAAAAATACAACATTTTATTCCCATAGCTTCTAAACTTTTATCATAACCATGCGGTAATTTAAACAAACACCCTACATCGTCATAAATAACGCGAACATCTACGCCATGTGCAACTTTTTCTTTCAATATATCAAGAATATTACTCCACATTTTTCCTTCCTCCACTATAAAAAACTCAAGGAAAATATAATGCTCTGCCTTTTTTAATTCTTTTAACATATGGTCAAACATTTTTTCTCCCGGGGTGAGGTATTCAGAGGATGTATTAGAGTATATGGGAAAGAAAGAGTATTTTTCTATATACTTTGATTGATTTGCAGCCACAATACTATCATTATAAAGATTTATTATTCCATTTTTACCCTGACTTAACAAGTCTGGAATTTTACGTATTATCTCATTCGTTCTAATCTTAGATTTTTTACTTATGCCCATACCACCAAAAAGTATATAAAAAAGTCCTCCAAACACAGGGAAAGTTAATATCGGAATAATCCATGCAATTTTATAAACGGGATTGCTCCTTTTATTTACTATGTACAATACAACCAATACACTTAAAATAGTAAAAATTACATCGAAAACAACAAAATAATTGCTAAACTTCCAAACAATAACACCTAATATAAGAATTTGAAATAAAAAAGCAACTAAAACAAGAAAAACTCTATTATAAAACAAACCTATCAGCTTTTGCATAGTAACCTCTACTTGTATAATATTATAATGCTTATAATAAGTTATTGTATCAAATATTGACTAATAAGTAAACAAAAAGGACAAATAACCAGTATTCTTCTAAAAGATTTTAAATTTGAGTGATTCTGCAGTAACTACTAATATTCACTATGAATTTTTGGGAACGAATTTGAATATATTATTGACTTTTTTATGAAACGGGAATATAATCAACGTAAAAGTCAGCAAGGATGAAACTATATGAACAGAAGTGAGTATTTAGACAAACTAAAAGACAGCTTAACAAGATATTTCGATATAGAGCTAGATAAAACGCTCTGTGGAAAAATGTTTTCATTGTATGGTAGATATTATACAAAAAATTCAAAATATTTTGCATTGAAAAATATTGAAATATACTCATTTACAGTAAATGAGTATATTCTCTATAACAACTATAATACCGTAACTGTCGAATCTATCAATGAATTAATGGATTATATCAAAAACAATATTGATGACATAGTTATAAGAGACAAGGATTATATGTCAAGCAACATAACTTTTCTCATATCTTCAGAGAATAGCATTGATAAAGATACAATAAAAGCAGTTAAAAATTTTAAGTTTTATAAATCTTATAATTTGGGGCTGAAAGGTTGGGTAAATGTTAAGTTGATATTAATTGATTTAAAAACCAATCAAGCCTATTCTAATGCACTAGGAAGGAGGGAAAAGAAGAGATTTATATTACTAAAATAATATTATATTAAAAGGAGAAAACACAATGAATTCATTAGTATTAATTTTATCAGTCATTATTATATTTATTATTGCGTATGCAACTTATGGCTCTTACCTATGTAAATCTTGGGGTATAGATCCTAAAAGACCGACACCTGCTCATACAAGAGAAGATGGTGTTGATTATTGCCCAGCTAAGGCACCGGTTTTGCTTGGACATCATTTCGCTTCTATAGCAGGTGCAGGCCCTATTGTTGGACCTATCCAGGCAGCAGTATTCGGATGGTTACCAGTTATGTTATGGATTGTAATCGGATCTATCTTCGTTGGTGGCGTTCATGATATGGGTGCATTATTCGCTTCAGTAAGACATGATGGAAAATCATTAGGTGAAGTTATTGATGCTACTATGGGAAGCACAGGAAGAAAATTATTTTCTTGGTTTGCTTGGTTAACACTTATATTGGTAATAGCTGCTTTTACAGCAATATGTGCAGGTCTATTCGTATCAACTCCGGCAGCAGGCTCTACTTCAATATTATTTATTGCTTTAGCAATCGCATTTGGTTTCTTTGTATACAGAAGAGGTGCAGGACTTGGCATAAGTACAGTTATCGGAGTTGTTTTATTGTTTGCATGTATATGGCTTGGAATGGCATTTCCATTTACAACAGGTTTTACTAAAAGTACTTGGGTAATTATATTAGTAATTTATATTACTGTTGCTTCTATAGCTCCTGTTTGGATACTTCTTCAACCTAGAGACTATTTAAATTCATTCTTGTTATATGCTATGATTCTAGGTGCTGTAGTTGGTTTAGTTATTCTTCATCCAACATTAGAAGCTAAAGCTTTTGTTGCTTTTAACACTGGAAATATGAATTATTTGTTCACAATGTTGTTTGTAACAGTTGCTTGTGGTGCTATATCAGGATTCCATTCCCTTGTTGGATCAGGAACAACATCAAAACAAATTGATAGTGAAAAAGATATAAAATTAATAGGTTATGGTGCAATGTTAATAGAAGGTGTGCTTGCTACAATTGCTATAATAACAGCAACTTATATTGCTACACCAGAACTTGGTGAATTATTGAAGGCTGGTGGACCAATGAACGTATTTGCAACAGGAAGTGGTACTTTCATGGCTGCCTTCGGACTGCCATTTGAAACTGGTAAAGTATTTACATCTCTTGCAATATCTGCATTCGCTTTAACATCATTAGATACAGCAACAAGACTTGGCAGATTTATATTCCAAGAAATGTTTGACAACAGAAAATCAGTAGATGGAAAAGAAAACATTATAACTAACAAATATGTGTCAACTATTATAACAGCAGGTCTTGGTGGAATGCTTGCAGTTATGGGTTATCAAAAAGTTTGGCCAATATTCGGATCTGCAAATCAGTTGTTAGCAGCTTTAGCACTTCTTACATTGGCAGTATATCTAAAAACAAATGGAAAGAAATTCAAAGCTGCAGTTATTCCAACAATATTTATGTTTACAGTAACATTTGCAGCATTGATTTTGTTAATAATCCAAAAATCAGCTGATATGGCAACTAACGGGATATTGGTAGTAGTTGCTGCAGTTCTTCTAGTATTAGCTATAGTTCTTGCAAACTACGGATATAAGACATTGATTAAATCTGAAGAAAAAATCAATAATTAATTATTGATAATTGTATGATAGAGCTGACAAATTTTTGTTAGCTCTATTTACTTAGGAGGTGATAAATTTTGGACAAGGAAAAAGTTAAGGAGTTTATTGATAATTTTAAGCTCTTTTTTCAAGGAGCCACTGATTACAACAGAAAATCACAATCTCTGCTCTTAAAAGAATCTCACAATGAAATGGATGACTTTATTCTTTTGTGCTTTGGTGACATTTTGGGTATTCCGATACCAACAAGCTATTATTCACTAGAACTGCTCCCCTTAATTGCAGAAGATTTAAATGGATGGCAAACAAGAACTATGAGCAGATATTCTGTATGGGGTGAAAAATGGGGAGATTATGATTTAGATGCTTAAGGAGGAAACTATGAACAAAATTATATTTTTTGGCGGTAAGGGAGGAGTAGGTAAGACTACCTGTAGCGCTTCTTACGCTGTATTTTCAGCAAAGAGCGGATTGAAAACTCTTCTTGTTTCTACAGATCCAGCTCACTCAACTTCAGATA
>NZ_JAWQJF010000085.1:0-36041 GCF_033447055.1 Sedimentibacter sp. | reverse complement strand
TTATTCTTACCTAGCATTTTATTCTTAACCCCCATGATTTTCAACGTTTTCAATAATTAATTATACCATATTTTACCAATGATGTCAACGATTATTATGGGAAACAAAAATATTTATACTTCATTCTTATGATTTATACATTAACTTTAGTTTTTCGGAGGTTTCCCAGGTACTTGAGTTTTGAGTTTTTTCTATACAAAAAAACCATCAATGTATTACGCATTAATGGTCTAATAATTTCGTCATTAAATTAAAGCTGTGCACCCTCTTTCGACATTACATCACAAGCGCTACTTTAACAGTTAGCTCTAACCCAGCGTCCTCACGTCACACAAAAAGATCTACTTACTGCTGCTTCCTTCCGGACCTGACAGGGTTCATAGGATTTTGTTGCGCAAGACCAAGTTATCAACGCCACTTAAAAAAGTCAGGCCTCACAATGTAAGCCTCTGAGAGGGAATTCCATCTTGCTATAGCGGATTGCAAGTACAGGGCACCGCTACCTCCCCACCTAGCACAGCATATGAATGATAACATAATTCAAAAGCCGTGTCAATGTTAAATATTTGGAATTGCTGTTTCCTAATTGCTGTTTCTACCTTTAAACTTACAACGCTTTTTCTGTAAAACGATATCTGACCCATTAAGCATACCACAAAAATATTCTCCTCGCAGCTATTTATTAAAATAAAAATTTTAAATACTATAGACATGTCAATTTAAATAAGTTAAAATTAAACATAAATAAATTCAGCAATGCTGAAATAACTATTATCGGGCGAAAGAAGGGATATTAATGAACACTATTACAAAAGAAGAGGCTTGGGATTTGTTAAAAGAATACAACAAGGATGAATTTCATTTAAAGCATGGGGAAACAGTTAGTTTTGTAATGGAATACTTTGCAAAAAAACTTGGATTTGAAAATGATGCAGACTTTTGGGGAATTGTAGGTCTTTTGCATGATCTTGATTTTGAAATGTATCCTGAAGAACATTGCGTAAAAGTTCAAGAGATATTAAATGAAAGAGAAATTGATGAAAGAATTACTCGTGCAATAGCAAGCCACGGATATGGTCTTACTGCTGCGAATATAAAACCAGAACATATTATGGAAAAAGTATTGTTTGCAACAGATGAATTAACTGGCTTAATTGGAGCTGCCGCTCTAATGAGGCCGTCAAAAAGCACACTGGACATGGAGCTTAAATCTTTAAAGAAAAAATATAAAACACCAAGTTTTGCTGCAGGATGTTCAAGAGATGCAATCCAAGCAGGAGCAGACATGCTTGGCTGGGAACTGGATGATTTGCTCGGACAAACATTAGAGGCAATGAGAGAATACGAAACAGCAACTGCTGCTAATAATTAAAATAACTTTGAATATCAAAAAAAACAGCTCAATGCCATTAACGGCATTGAGTTTTTTTCTGTTTCGAAGATAACCGTAATATATTTTTTTAAAAAAATCATCTAAACATTGAGAATCCTATTAATTTAAATTTATAGCAAGAGCTACTTTTTTTTGCTTCTTAATTTTATTTTTTATCGCTGTAAATACTAAACAAGATATTATCGTAACCGGTACTACCGTTACTGAATACAACAGCAGTCTCTTTGTTACAGAGAATATACCATTATTTCCAGCATACAATATCATTATTGTAAGTACCAAAGGATGCATCAAATAAATATAGTAAGAACTTTGTCCAAATAATTTAATGAAACTGTAAATATTCTTTAGCTTGTACTTTAAAACGAGGCCTACATAATAAACAAAAACTACTGAGAAAACAGAAAATACAAACCATACATACGTTATAATCACCATGTTATAAAAAAACGCAACTGTATAAATCAGCCCGCTCATCAAATAACCCGCCACGACAAAAATCTTATTTTTATTTATCCAGTCTATATATTTATCGTATTCAAGCGTAACATATATACCAAGCATATAAAAAACCATGTATTTTAAAAACACTCTGTCTGATAATTCAAACCTTAAAAATTCTGCACACAGAACTGTAATAATTGCTGCAACGAACAGTATGTGTATTTTTTTTTCTGAATTTTTCATAGCATGATAAAATACAGGACCAACAATGTACATTTGTATGATTATTATTACAAAATACAAGTGATATGACATTGTTCCTAACAGTACGCTCTTTATGAAAAACTTAATGTCGATTCCATAATATCCTATATATATATATGCAGCGTAATATATTATACACCATACAAAATATGCTACCAGAACTTTAGTAAGTCTTCTTTTCAAAAAAGAAAAATATTTAAATTCCTTTTTCCTATAACTATAGAAGCTTGTCACACCGCTTAAAAAAATAAAAACAGGAGTGGTAAACTTTAAACTTCTGTTGATAATCAACATTACTATATGTGGAAAACTACCATGAATATATTCAGTAACACCAGTTGCTGATATATGTACTGCCATTACTGCTAAACAAGCAATAAATCTCATATAATCCAATTCATACAGCTTATCTTTATTTTCTTTTTTTATTTCTGTCATTTCTGCAAATGAACTCATTAAATCACTCTTTCTTTTAAATAACATTTTGATTAGTTTACCACTTATATAATTTAAATGCAATAAAAAATGTATTTGAAAATTTAATATGTATTTATAAATATTATATTTATGCATTTTAATCCTCCTTCTCTCCATTTTTGTTTCTTTTTATAATTATTTGTGATAATTTATTAGTTTTATACGTTTTGGCGTATACGTTCTAGCGAAAAAATGCTATAATAATTTTATTAATTTAATGCAATGGAGGGGCATATGTGTATTAAAGAAGCAGTCATTAATAGAATTCATGAGATTTGTTCTGGCAGGGGGCTTGCAGTAAACAAATTGGCTAACTTGTCTGGAATTACTCCATCAACGGTTTACAGTGTATTTGATATTGACAGAAAAGATATAGGAATAGTACTTATCAAAAAAATATGTGACGGACTCGAAATATCTTTGCAAGATTTTTTTACCGCGGAAATATTTGAAGCTTTAGATCAGGAACTTATTTAAAACAAGGGTGTAAACAATAGTTTACACCCTTTAGCTTAATTTGTATTTCCATTTTTAATTTGCCTTAACAAATATATGTATTTTTTTTCTGCAGCTTCAACTTTATAAATTGCATAATCTACTAAATCCGGTTGAGACACATTTTCAAAAATATTTTTAGCATCTTCCCATTCTCTTTTTGCATTTTCTATATTAATATATATGTCATTTTTATCAGTTTTTTTTTGTTGCTTAAAATTTTCTATGATATTTTTTAATTTTAATTCTTTATTATAAATAGCACTCATGTAAAAAACCTCCTATCTATAATATTATAGACAGAATGTTCCTATTTATTCACGCAATTCCAAATTAATCTAACCTGAAAATTCTAATTATTTTTTCTGAAGCGGATAAATTGACTTATTGCCGTTGAATATATATGCCAACATGCATGTTACAAAAAAATATGGCATATATTCAAAACCAAACACTTCCGCTCCTATAAACATTGGAGCTATTAAAGTATTTGTAGCACTGCCAAACACACTTGCATAGCCTAGTGCAGCCACAAGTGGCACAGGAAGTCCTATAAGAGAAGCCATCAGTACCCCTGCACTTGCACCTATTGAAAAAAGCGGTGTTACTTCACCACCCTGAAAACCGGCAGCTATTGTAACAACTGTAAAAAGAGTTTTCATTATAAAATCATACGAATATATTTCTCCGTAAAAACACTCTGAAATCAAATTAGTTCCCAAGCCAGAATATCTTCCCATATGTAAAATCAAAGAAAAAACGCTTATTATAACACCCACTATAAATATTTTTGAACCCGGGCTTTTAAATAATTTTTTGAAAATATTTTTTACTAACTGCAATGCATCAGCAAACAAACCTCCGATTATACCAAAAGCAATTCCCAAAATGACAATCTTAATCGCAATCATCCAGTCGAAGGTAATTTCATCAACTAAATTTACAGAGAACTTTTCAAGTCCAAGAATATGGGATATAAAACTTGCCGCAAAAGAAGCAATCAGTGTCGGAAACAATGCATTATGCTCCAGAACTCCCACTGTCAATACTTCAATTGCAAAAAAAACAGCTGCGATTGGAGTCTGAAAAAGTCCTGAAAAACCAGCTGCCATACCTGCCACCAGCAGAATTTTTGTGCTGTTTTCATTATCGATATTAACACCTTGTCCAACACCATGGGCCACGGTTGCACCTATCTGAATAGCTACGCCCTCTCTTCCGGCACTTCCGCCAAAAAGGTGCGTAAGCCATGTGCTAACAGTTACAAGAGGAATCAATCTAATGGGAATTTCATCTGCTTCACCATGTCCTGCTTCAAATACTAAAGACATCCCCTTGATGCTATTTTTGCCATACCTATCGTACATAAAGACTATAACTAATCCAACTATAGAAAGAAAAGGAATAAGCCACATGGCATATACTTCTCTTATAGAAGTTACATATAGCAAAACTTTACCAAACAATGTATCAAATGCTCCAACTATAACACCTATAAGGATAGCTATAAATCCAAGAATAATAATATCTTTGTATCTCTTAAATAAATTGTCATCTTTCATTTTAGTCTCCAAATTTATTGATTTTTTCATTTGAGGACAGTTTGTCCATTGTACTATATTGTCATGCTTTATGTCTGATTTGTCAAATGTTAATTTAAAATTTTTATTATTTTTTTCCATGAAATTCATTTCGAAACATTTGGTTTCAAATTCAAATATAAAATCCTGATAGCTTCATTTCCGATTTTTTCCTCTATTTTTTAGCTGATTATCTATTTATCTGAAATAGCAATAATGTTTGACTTGTATAAATGTATAGTTTCAGTTAAACTTGATAAGTAAAATATAATTAGAACGTATATAACATATGAGTAGAAATTTGAATTTAACAGAAGGTAAAATACGAAGCACATTAGTTAAACTTGCATTGCCAATCATGGGTACATCATTTATACAAACGGCATACAATTTGACTGATATCATGTGGCTTGGAAGATTAAGCACCAATGCAGTAGCTGCAGCAGGAACGGCAGGCTTTTTTTTATGGTTTGGAGCAGCCTTAGTAATGATTACACAGGTTGGAGTAAGCGTTAATGTAGCTCAATATCTAGGCCGCAATGATTCTGAAAGTGCTAAAAAATATATATCCAACGGATTTCAACTAGATACATTGATTGCTTTATTGTATTCTTTATTTTTGTTTTCATTTAGGCATAACATTATAGGCTTTTTTAATTTAAAAGATCCTGAAGTAATTCAAATGGCCGTAGATTATTTGACTATAATCTCCATGGGAATAACTTTTCATTTTTTAAATCCAATTTTTTCAGCAACATTAAACAGCTCCGGAAACAGCGTTACTCCGTTTAAAGTAAATACAATAGGATTAGTTGCCAATATTATACTTGATCCCATATTAATATTTGGTCTTGGACCAATACCTACCTTGGGAATAAAGGGAGCAGCCTTAGCAACAATCATGTCGCAATTTTTTGTTACCATATTATTTATTATAATAGGTAAAGTTTATAATACTATTTATTCTCACGTAGTATTACTTTCAAAGCCAAATATAAAAATTATCAAGAATATTACAAGCCTTGGAATTCCACCTTTTTTACAAACAGGGTTGCATGCTGTTATCAGCATGATTATTACTAAAATAATAGCACAATTTGGCCCTGTGGCTGTAGCAGTACAAAGCATAGGTTCTCAAATAGAATCTATTTCCTGGATGACATCCGAAGGTTTCTCATCATCCATATCAGCATTTGTTGGACAAAATTACGGTGCTAAAAAGCTGGAACGAATTAAAGAAGGGTATAAACAGGGTATTCAAACTCTTGGCGGTATAGGCATACTTACATCATTGCTCCTGATATTTGCTGCCAAATTCTTGTTTACCATATTCGTACCTGATGATCCAATTGCCATCCAAGAAGGTACTATATACTTGAAAATTTTAGGAATTTCGCAATTTTTCATGTGTATAGAAATTGGAACAACCGGAGCATTTAATGGTATAGGTAAAACTATGCCGCCAACCATTAATGGTGCAATATTAAATTTATTAAGAATTCCATTTGCTTTAATACTCAGTTCTACCGCCTTAGGATTATCCGGCATATGGTGGAGCATAAGTTTATCCTCAGTACTGAAAGGAATAATATTATTTATATGGTTTAAATTTATTCTTGCAAAAGTTGAAGTATAATCTATTCTCACTTAATTAATTTTATCCTTAAACATTACTTCCATCAATTTGTTTATTCCGAATTAAATAAGTTTCAACTCATAGTTCTTTATAATATTTCCTTTGTTTGGCATAAAAGTCAACGTCTGGATGGTTACAAACGCTGAAACATAGAATATAATTAGTTTATAAATTAAATTTGATTGGTTTAGAGGAGAATGGGATGATATATTTCTTACAAGGTTTAACAATGGGACTTGCTTATGTAGCACCAATAGGACTTCAAAATTTATTTGTAATAAACACTGCACTAACTCAGCCGAAATTAAGAGTATATTTAACTGCATTCATAGTTATATTCTTTGATATAACACTTGCCCTTGCATGCTTTTTGGCATAGGAAAACTTGTTGAAGCATCAAAACTGTTTAAAATGGCAATATTGCTTATAGGAAGTATCATCGTAATATGGATTGGTATAGGGCTTCTTCGATCAAAAAGTAAAATGGACACAAGTACAAACGTAAATGTGCCCATTCTAAAAGTAATAACTACAGCTTGCGTTGTAACATGGTTTAATCCACAAGCTATAATAGATGGATCAATGATGCTCGGAGCATTTAAGGCCACTTTGCCAGCAGGACAGGATATAAATTTTATTCTTGGCGTAGCATCTGCATCATGCACTTGGTTTCTTGGTATATCAACAATCATTTCACTGTTTAGTGCCAAATTTACCGACAAGGTTCTTAGAATAATCAATGTTGTATGCGGTATTGTAATTATATTCTATGGAGCAAAATTAGGATTAAACTTTATTCAAATTTTGTAATTTATTTAGCTAAATCTTATTTCTTCTTTTATTAAATATCAATAGGTTTTTTTGAGATATTGAGAACTTTTCAATTTAAACAAGCTTAATTTCATTCATTTGTAATATCTAATCTTTTAAATAACTTTCTGTAATTATCTAACTTTGCTTTATCCTCAATCTTCACTCCTGAATTATAGAAAGTAATATTACCACTGCCCTCATTTAAAGAATTCATTTCTTCCAGAATCCTTTTTAAATTTTTCACAGTACCAATGTTTCCATCAATTATATTAACATATGGTGGAAGCAATTTCCTAAACATATCCTTATAGAAAGAAAAATGTGTACATCCTAAAACAACAGTTTCATAATTGAGTAAATCATATTTAAATAACTGTTCTTGAAGATAAGGTAGTACTGTTTGTTCATTAAATTCAAATTTTTCAGCAAATTCAACTAATCCTGGAAGAGGTAATAAATCAACAATATGTTCATTATCCAATTTAGTGATGAGGTTTTGCAATTTTTCTTCCTTTAAAGTCATAGCAGTAGCAGTTACTAAAATTCGTTTATCTGCACTTTTATTTTTTTCAACGGCGGGTTTTACCGCAGGTTCCATACCGATGATAGGAATGTTGTATTTAGCTCTTAATTCTTCTATTGTTATGCTTGTAGCAGTATTACAAGCGACAACTATGGCTTTAACTCCTTGTTGGTAGATAAACTCTATTGCGTTAAAAACATATTTTTTAACTTCATCTTTAGGTTTTGGTCCATATGGAACATTTAATGTATCTGCGTAATATATATAATCTTCATTAGGCAGCATTTTTACTGCATCATGCAATACAGTAATACCCCCAATGCCAGAATCAAAAAAACCAATTTGCATTTGTATTCCTCCAATAATAAAAATTTATATAAATCTAATTTTGCTGCTATTTATTTTCAATATGTAATACATTTATAATATTATAAATCCAGCTAAAACATTTTTCCATATAAATGTTTTAAATTAATTTTTTAAACTCTCATTATTTTTATATTCCTTGTTTATTACTTTTCAATATTAAATACTTCTCAATATCCATATATACTTAACGAAGAATTTTCTCAAAAGCTATTCTTTTACTTCCATTTTCCAAATAAATTATTCCACAATACTGAAATTCGTTTTTCTTAAGCAGCTTTTGCATAGGTAAGTTTTCTTCATGTGTATCAACTTTAATACCGTGTGCACCTTTATTCAAACAAAGCTGCTCTGCTTTTTTTATAATCTGTGATGATAATCCCAATCCCTTATAATTGTTGTCAACAGCCACTCTATGGATAACTGCATATTCACCATTACTAATCCATTTTCCCTCATAGATAGAGTCATATGTTTTTTCTGCTTTAAAAGAAATTACTGCTGTTGCAACAATATTGCCTTTCTTTAACAATACATAACTTTCTTCATTGTCAATATCATTACTTATTGTTTCAACATTGGGATAGTTATCCTGCCATTGATTTATCCCTGCTTCTTTAAAATAAACTTGTGCCTGCCTGATAATATTCATTATACCATTAATATCCGTTTTAACTGATTTTCTAAATTTCATTTCACGCCTCGTTTGTTTAGTTATAAATAATCTGAGGTTATATACATAAACCTTTGTATTGATTGCAAAATTTTTATTATATTAATTTATTATACATAAAAATTATATTGAATTTGCAAATCCATCTATAATATTATATACTTTAAACATTTTTTCATATACATGAAATTAAATTAACTCTCTTTAATGCTAATAATCCAAATAACATAGTATTTCCAATATATCTCAGATGAAATCACAACCACTTTCTTATTAGAACGGAAAATATACCCACTGCCCATTTGTTCATTAAAAGAAACATCATAATTGTCTTCTACATACTTATGGAATTCATCATAATTATCCCTTTTGGTAACGAATATAATTGAATCATCATCTTGTACCTGTACATAAGTCTTATTGGCATTTAACTGCAATATTGCCTTAAAATAAGGTAACGGGTTTCCTTTCTGGTATATCACTGGCCAATTTGTAACTAGTGTTAGCACAATACGCCTCTGTCTTTATTTAGTTGTTAACAAATAATTTACTATATATACTTTTCCAGTTCCTTCTTCCTACCCTTCCAATCAGGCATCAACATCGCCACAAAATCATAAAACTTCTTCGAATGATTCGGATGTATGAAATGAGCGAACTCGTGCAGCACAACATATTCAATGCTATTTCTCGGCGCTTCAATCAATTTGCTGTTCAACGTAATGATATTTTTTTTTGGATTGCACGAACCCCATCTTGATGTCATATTTCTTATTTTTACAATAGGATATTCCACCCCATATTTTTTAAATATCTGATAAGTTTCTCTGCAAATTTGATCAAACATTTCTATTCGTATTTCTTTTAACCAGTCATTCATCAATTTCTCTCTGCGTTTTTGATTTTCTTTATCCTTTATAGTCATAAAAATGAAAATCCCATCTGTTGTTACAGACTCATTTTTGCTCTCAGATACTTTAAGTCGTAAACTTTTCCCTAAAATATCAAAATTTTCACCACTGACATATTTTTTAGGGGCTATTATATATTTTTTTCTTTCCTCATACTTTTCTAAAGCCCTTATAATATATGTTTGCTTACTTTTAATGAAATCATCAATATATTTTACAGGTACATTTCGATTTGCAGATACACAAACTTTCCCCTCAGGCTTCACCCGAAGATTTATATTTTTTACCTGTTTTCGTGTGAGAAAATATTCCAATATTCTCTGCTCACACTCTACTTTTCTTAATTCTGTATTAGTATCCATCAATCTTTGAATCTCCTTAATGCAGTAGTCTTCACGTTTTCAATCAATTTATCTATAATGGTTCCATCCTTTTGCAAAAAAAATATGTAATTATTTTCTCAATTGTTTAAGTTATAAATAATTATTGCTTGCTGAACTTCAAGCAATTGCTTTTTGAACTCATATCCTACAAAATAATGGCTGTCAATAACATCAGTGGAAACTTCTTCTCCCCTAAAAAATGGCGGACATGGATTTAATAGAGCATTTTGATTTGCAGTATCCATCAAAGGTATTGTAATCTGATAATTCATAAAATCTTTAAGTATATCCTTACTTAGTGAATCAGTTAATACTATATCTTTTCCTATAATAGCATCTATCAAATTATGCTCAACAGTAACCCCATTAATCTCATATCCAATAGGGCAGCTCTGGGTAAGTTCAAAGCCGAATAAATCAGAAGCCTCTTTCCACGCCATTCCAATATTCCCTTTAGACCCTACAAACAAATATTTTGCATTTAAGTAATCATCCCTTATTTTGGATAAGGAATACAAATCCGTCAATATCTCTGTTTTTAGCATAACTCATGATGTTTTATCTAATTTCTCTAAATGTTTTTTAACGCATTATTTATATTTGTTAAAATCATTATTATAAAACATAACATTACAAAAGTTACTATTTCTCCGGTAAAGAAAGAGACTATTCCAAGTAAAACAAGCGTAATAGTATAAGTGATTGTACTAAAATTCATTATATTTGTTACCTCCTTACACATTTATATTGTACATCGAATTGGTAAATTATTCTACCCTATTATTTAAATATACCACTTATCATGATAATCCTATATATGACAATTCTTTGTTTTCTAAAAACATAATTTATTCGCCAACCATACCATCTCCGTCACCATCTGTCATATATTGATATAACCAATGATCCTTTGTTATAGGCATCTTAAACCCTGCTGCTTTTGCTTCTTTAATTGATACTTGTCCATTTACATTTGTATCAATACTACTTATGTCATGTACTTCATTATTATTTGTTGTAGTTGTTTCATTTCCTGTAATACCATTTGCCTTATTGTATTCATCAGGATTTACATTTTCAAATTCATCTACAATAACATTTCCCTTTAATGTATACGTATACTTATATTTACTTGGAATTTGAGTTTCGGTATTTGGATATGTGATAATTGCTTCAAAATCACTACACCCTCCGGCATCTCTTATAACTTTTTCCATATATGCCTGATCTCCATATCGGTTAAGAGTGCTATTTTGAGGTGTTATATTGTATGCATTTGAAACCCCACCAAGACTATCTGCAATAACATGCCCTTCATCTAAAGTGTCTGATTCTGTACCTGGTACTTTTGCTTCATCTTCGTAATATCTACCATCTGTAACTGGCTCGTTATATTCATCCTGTAGAATTATTTCTTTTGCAATTACTCTTACTAACTGTCCGTATTCGTTTGTAAATGCCCAGTATTTTCTATCGCCAAAACCTACATCTACTGCTACACTTAGTTCTCTATAACCAGATAAATTCCCACCATCAACTTCAATAATTTTATATCCTTCAAACGATTCATTTTGATCAATTAATGATGTTTCTTCGTTTTGGATTTCTTCTTTTGTTTCTTCTTTTGTTTCATTAGTTGTTACTTCTTCTGTTGTTTCTGGTTCTTTGATTGGTTCTTCTGTTTTCTGTTTAACAGTGTTCTCTGTTTCAAATTGTGGTGTTTCTTTTGCTTCCTGTTTTTTATTACCAAACACAATTGAAAAGAATATCAATAATATTAATGCTCTTTTCCAAAATTTCTTTTTCATTTAAATTCTCCTCACCTTTTTAAATTATAGTCTACAACTATGTTGCTTCACTTTAATTTGAAAGCAAATCCTCCGCTGAGCATTGTTTTCTGCCTCCATTGTTGATCAACCGCATTCTTTCTCATGTGACGAGAAGCAAAATTATTTGTTTTATTAAATGCTGAATTGGCAAAATACACCACCCCCCTTAACGTAATTAACTGCTATCTTGTATACAATTCCCCAATAATACCCTTACAATGATTATACCCTTGTTGAGAAAACGTTTCAAGTAAACTATCCCATTTGGTTTAGGTTTTTCTATATATCTTTTTCTATCATTCTTTTCCATTCTCTTCTTTTCTCTATCTTTCTCTTTATCCATCAAAATATAGGTCAAAATAAAAAAAGCACGCTTTGGACTTAGGGGAAAGTCCTTTGAATGTGCTTTTTGATAAAACTATTTTGATTTTTGATAAGAGATTATTTTGGGGGGACAAAAAAATTTTTGAGACTACATTTCTCTTCTGCCTTCCATTGACCTCATTAAAGTTAATTCATCGGCATATTCAATATCTCCGCCAACCGGAATACCGTGGGCTATACGTGTAGTCTTAATCCCCAACGGCTTTATTAATCGTGAAATATAGACGGCTGTAGCTTCTCCTTCAATTGTGGGATTTGTAGCGAGAATTACTTCTGTTACATCTGCGTTAAGTCTGGTTATCAGATTTTTTATATTTATTTCATCCGGACCTATTCCATCCAGAGGTGATATTGTTCCATGCAGAACGTGGTAAAGTCCTTTATACTCCTTGGTGCGCTCCATTGCTGCAATATCTCTTACATCTTCTACAACACATATTGTCGAATGGTCTCTTTTGATATTTCCGCAGATGTTGCAAACATCTCCTTCTGTTAAATTACCGCATATTTTACAATGTTTTGTAAGTTTCTTAGCATTTACTATTGCTTTTGCCAATTCCACCACTTCGCTGCCCTTCATGTCCAAAACATGAAAAGCCAGACGTTGAGCTGATTTTCTTCCTATACCGGGAAGTTTAGCAAACTCTTCTATTAATTTTGTAATCGGTGGTGTAAATCGTTCCATTATAACAACCCTGGAATACTTACTCCGCCAGTAACTTTTTTCATTTCACTATCCATCATTTCATCAGCTTTTCTGAAAGCTTCATTAATAGCGGCTACTATCATGTCTTCAAGCATTTCAACATCATCTTTATCTACAACTTCTGGATCTATTTTAACTTCTAGCAGTGCTTTTTTACCAGTAACTTTTACTGTAACTGCTCCACCGCCTGAAGTTGCTTCTACTTCCTTTTGTTCAAGTTCCTTTTGCATATCTTCCATTTGTTTTTGCATTTTTTGAACTTGTTTCATCATGTTGTTCATATTGCCGGCTCCTCCACCTGGCATTCCCATTGGCATTCTTCTACCTTTACTCATTTCAATCCTCCTGCTTAAATTCTACTATTTCTTCACCAAATTCATTTTTTAAATCTTCATATATATCTTCTATTGTTTGCTTGGGTTTACTGGATTTTTCTTCTTTTTTTATAATATATTCAACTTCACAATCTTCATTTAAAAAGTTGCTTAAAATTTCCTTGAATTTTAACTTGTTTTTAGGTTGGTTCGCAGCATTTATATGAAATGTAAATTTTGCATCGAATTCAAATACTGCTTTTTTATTATTAACTTCTGTAAGATTGCATTCTCTGATAATAGCCTGTAATCCGGCATTTTCACTTCTTACTTTCCTGAGAATTGTCTGCCATCCTTTAATTATGGCATTAAAAATAGCTTCATCACTTTTATTTTCAAATGATTTTTTTTCCTGCACCGGCTCTGATACTTCTCGATTTCTCGTTCTTTCTAAAGTATCCGTTTTCTTTGTTTCTGTTGCAACTTTACTATCTTGTAAAACTTCTTGTTTTTTCACAGGTGCTTTTGTTTGCTTTTTTACATCTGTATTATCATTTTTTACATTATTTTCAAGGTCTTCAATTCTTTTAATAAGAACATCCATATCTGTATGATTTACTGTATGAATCATTTTTATTAGCTTGGTTTCTAATAAAACCCTTGGATTTAATGACCGTTTACATTCTAACTGAGCAGTTGATAATTCTTCAATTATATTGACAATTTCATCAACCGAAACTCTTGTGCTTGCTTTTTTAAGTTCTTCTACTTCGTCTTCTGATACTCTCATTAAACTATCTATTGAATTGGTTGTTTTTATAATAAGCATATTTCTAAAGCATATTATCAATTCATCAAGGAAAAATGTAATTTCCTTTCCACTATTTAAAATATCATCAACTATAGCCATAGTTTTTTCAATGCTTTTTTCCATTATAGAATTTGCTGCTTTCATTATGACCTGATAATTTACTGTTCCCAATAAATTTATTACCGTTTCATAATCAACCAAGTCGTTATTGAAGGAAACGCATCTGTCTAATATGCTTAAAGCATCTCTCATTGCACCCTCTGAATTTGCAGCTATGAGTTTTAATGCCTTTTCTTCATATTTAACATTGATTTCATCACATATGTTTTTCATATTTTCTACAATGACTTGAGATTTAATTCTTTTTAAATCAAACCTTTGACATCTTGATAAAATCGTTGCTGGTATTTTTTGAGGTTCTGTTGTTGCAAGAATAAATAACAAGTGTTCGGGCGGTTCCTCGAGAGTTTTTAAAAGTGCATTGAATGCACCTTTTGACAGCATGTGAACTTCATCGATTATATACACTTTGTACTTGCTTTTTACAGGAAGAAATTTTACTTTATCCCTGAGTTCTCTTATATCTTCAACTCCATTGTTTGAAGCTGCATCCATTTCTATGACATCCATATTGGTTTCATCCAATATGCTTTTGCATATTTCGCATTCATTGCAAGGATTGCCATCATGATTGTTAAGGCAATTTACTGCTCTTGCAAATATTTTAGCAGTTGATGTTTTTCCTGTACCCCTAATACCGCTGAAAAGATAAGCATGCGCGATATTATCCGACAATATTTGATTTTTTAAAGTCTTCGTAACATGCTCCTGTCCTAGTACATCATCAAATATTTTAGGACGGAATTTTCTGTATATTGCTTGATGCGACAACTTAACCACCTGACCTCATTATGGTAATTTTTAAATAATTATAGCACAAAAAAATACAATGCACAACAACATTCCACACTCCTATTTTCATTTTACCATTATTCGCCTCTTAGAATAATAAATAAAATTTTGCATAATGACTAAATATTAATTTATTACAAATAATTATCTAAGTACTAGTTAAGTTGTGCATTTAGGTGAAGTTTTACGTTTACTTATATTTTTCTTGTATATTAAGATTTAGATGATATAATTTATACAAGAGAGGAGATTTTCGTATGAAAAGTTCTAATAAAAAGCTTATAGCTCCAATGGTTATTACAGTCTTACTTGTTGCATATTTAGTTGTATTCTTCGTTACATGTATTTATATACCAATTCCTACGATTGGGAAAATTATTGGTTCTCTTATCCCACTAGCGCTTATTGGCGTTAGCATTTATGTATTAATAGAAAGAATAAAAGAAATAAGGAGCGGTGAAGAAGATGATCTTAGTAAATACTGATTATATTTCCGGAAAAGAATTTGAAATGCTAGGTATTGTAAAAGGAAGTACCATCCAAACCAAAAATATCGGCAAAGATATTACTCAAGGGTTTAAAACTTTAGTAGGTGGAGAATTAAAGGCTTACAATGAAATGATGAACGACGCTCGTGCTCTTGCTACAAAGCGAATGGTTGAAGAAGCAGAAGCTATGGGAGCTGACGCCATTGTAAATATTCGTTATGCCTCCGCATCCGTCATGGCCGGAGCAGCTGAAGTTATGTCTTATGGAACAGCAGTTAAATTTAAATAGATAAAGATTAAAGTATATAGTTGTACGAATGTACATATAGTAATTCTAATTTTATAAAATACAATAATTGGTTCTTTGTAAAAAATTTGCTGCATGTGGTAAAATTAGTATTATTGTCCAAGGAGATTAAAGTGGAAATAAAACAAATTAGAGACTTAACTGTAATCAGTATAGATGAAAACAGATATTTGGGAATTGCCTGCGATTCTTGCGGTGGAATAGGATGCAAGGAACATGATGTTGTGAAGGCCTCCCCGCAGCTTACTGCTTACCAGACCGGAAAGGTTGTTCTTGCTGAACTTATGAGCATGGGATTTACTCCTATGATAATGGCTGACGGTCTTGCTGTTGAAATGAATGATACGGGGAAACAACTCATAGAAGGATTCCAGGAAGTGTTGTCAAAATTATCAACAAAAGTTCATTTGACAGGAAGCACTGAAGAAAATATAAAGACCGTTCAAACTTCTATGGGTGTAACTTGTATAGGCATATGCGATAAAAATAAGTTAAAATATAAAAAAACCGCTGAAAATGATGTATGCATGCTTCTGGGTCTTCCTCTTGTAGGAAATGATGTGGTAAATAATCCTGAAAAAATTTTAGATGTTGACGATTTTGAAACTTTGTATCTTTGTGATTTTATAAAAGAAATTGTTCCTGTAGGTTCAAGAGGAACTGCAGCGGAATTAGAAGAATTGTGTGAATACAATCAGCTTAATTTTAAATTTAAGAATAATATTTCTGTGAATTTAAAAAATTCCGGAGGTCCTTCCTGCTGTTGTTTAATAACACTTGAAGATAATAACATTAGAATGGTTAGTGGTTTAGTAAACAAACCTGTTGAAATTATAGGAACATTTTATTAATATAATTCTAATTAAATAATATAAAGGAACACAATCAGTTGTTGTTAATGATGTGTTCCTGATTTTTTGCAAAACTAAAAAGCAAATCCGAAATATTGTCGGATTTGCCCTGAAGTGCATTTGCAAATTATTCCATGTTGTATTTTTTCTTAAATCTGTCAACTCTTCCGCCTTTATCGATAAACTTTTGTTTACCAGTAAAGAATGGATGGCATTCTGAACATATTTCAACTTTGATTTCGTCTAATACTGAACCAGTTTCAAATGTATTTCCACATGCACAGTGTACAGTAACAGTTTTATAATCTGGATGTATTCCTTTTTTCATCCTGTTCACCTCTTTCTTAATCTATATATTAATTACATAATATTATCAATTTACCTTCAGTATTATATCATAAGGTTTTATATAATACAATGTTTTTTTGCTTCTAATTTTTTCATGATACTAAATCTAATAATTTCTGTCAACAAGATCATCTTTCATTTTTTCTATATTTAACATTTGTGTTGATGCCTGTTTAACAAACTCATCATTTGACTTGGTCTTTATCAAACCATCGATTATTCTTTCAGTAACATCTGCTACTGAAAAATTGCTCAAAGCTTTTCTTAACTGCCAGATAGTCTGCATTTCTTCGCCATTTAGCAAAAGTTCTTCTCTTCTTGTACCGGACTTATTTATATCAATTGCAGGGAATACTCTTTTTTCTGAAAGCTTTCTGTCAAGATGAATTTCCATGTTTCCCGTACCCTTAAATTCTTCAAATATCATATCATCCATACGGCTTCCTGTTTCAATAAGAGCACTAGCAAGTATTGTCAAACTTCCGCCAAACTCAATGTTTCTTGCAGCACCAAAAAATCTTTTTGGTCCATATAAAGCTCCAGGATCGAGTCCTCCTGACAATGTCCTGCCTGTTGGTGTAATTGTAAGATTGTATGCCCTTGCAAGTCTTGTGATGCTGTCCAGCAATATAACAACATCCTTGCCTTGTTCTACAAGTCTTTTAGCTCTTTCTAAAACCATCTCTGCAACCTTAATATGATTTTTAGGAAGTTCATCAAAAGTTGAATAAACTACATCTCCTTTGACGGACCTTTTCATATCTGTAACTTCCTCAGGACGCTCATCAATTAACAACATAATTATTTCAATTTCAGGATAATTTTCAGCTATACTGTTTGCCATGTTTTTTAAAATAGTTGTTTTTCCAGCCTTTGGAGGCGCTACAATCATACCTCTTTGTCCTTTTCCTATAGGTGCTATTAAATCTATTATTCTCATTGTAATTTCAATAGGAGATTTTTCAAGCTTTATTCTTTCATTGGGATATATAGGGATGAGTGTGTCAAAATCTTTTCTGTTTCTTGCAAACTCTGGATTTTCATCATTTACTTGTTTTACGTACAATAATGCTTTGAATTTTTCACCTTGCTTTGGAGGTCTCGTGATTCCTGTAATTTTATCGCCGGTCTTCATGTGAAATCTTCTGATTTGAGAAGGAGATATGTATACATCTTCATCACTGGTTAAATAATTATTGGTTCTTAAAAAACCATACCCGTCAGGGTGTGTTTCCAATATACCTACTACTTTTACTGCATCTTCTCCGCTTGATTCAATTTCTTCAACAATTTTTTCTGGTAAATTCATTAATTGGTTATCGTTATTTATATCTTCTTCAATTTCAATTTCATTATTGATTGTTCCGTCATTGTTTTCCGATTCGTTCAAATTTTCATAATAATCTTTTAACTTTATAAGCAATTCTTCTTTTTTATATTTATAGGCATCATGAATTCCTTTAGTTTTTGCCAGTTCCTTAAGCTCTGAAAGTTTCAAACTCGTCAATTGGTTTTTCTCCATAAAAAACCTCCACATACAATATTTGGTTTTTGCTATTTCTAGGAAAATTAAGGTGAGTGTTAGGTAAGTGCTACAATGATATCATTTAATTAATTAATAGTCAAGAATAATATTCCCTATGCAGCCATGTAAAAATTGCAATTTTTTTAAAACTCAAGTACCAGATACTTGAGTTTTATGTTGCATTATTTAACATATGCATAAAGAGGTTTTTTATCTAAAACATGGATTGTATCAATAAAACGGATTGTTCCTGATTTAGAACGTGTAACCATTGAAAATGTTCTGGCCCTGTTGTTCGCCATATATCTTACACCTTTTAAAAGTTCTCCGTCAGATACTCCTGTTGCAGCAAAAATAATGTCATCACCTTTTGCTAAGTCTTCCATTAAAAGAACTCTGTCCCATTTGTCTCCAGCCATTTCTTTGCATCTTCTTTTTTCTTCTTCATTATCAGGTGTTAAAATTCCTTGAAATTCTCCCCCAAGACACTTGATAGCTGCTGCAGAAATAACTCCTTCAGGTGCTCCGCCTTTACCAATCATCATATCAACTCCTGATTCGTCAAAACATGTAGCAATAGCGGCAGCAACATCCCCGTCTCCAAAAAGTTTAATTCTTGCTCCAACAGCTCTTGCTCTATTTATAAAATCGCTGTGTCTATCTCTATCCTGCATTATTACGGTTACTTCAGTAATATCCTTATTCAATGCTTTTGCAACATTGTACAAATTCTCTTCAATAGGTGCGGTAATGTCTATACAACCTGCTGCTTGCGGTCCCACTGCTATTTTATGCATATACATATCAGGAGCATGAAGCAAACATCCTCTTGGAGCTACAGCTACAACAGCCAATGCCCCAGGCAACCCCTTTGCAACAAGTTTTGTTCCGTCAAGAGGATCTACAGCTATATCTATTTCCGGAGAACCTTCTTCCCATGTTCCTATTTTTTCTCCTATATAAAGCATAGGCGCTTCATCCAATTCACCTTCGCCTATAACAACAGTACCTGAAATATCAAGAACTTGAAACATGCTTCTCATTCCGTCAACTGCTGCCTGATCAGCTATTTCCTTATTTCCTCTGCCCATATATTTACCACAGCCAAGAGCTGCTGCTTCTGTAACTCTCACTATATTCAATGCCAATTCTCTATCCATGTTTTTTATCTCCCTTTTCGGTTATATTACGAATAGTATAGCATATATGAATAATTTTGTGAAGTATGATGCATTGTAATTTTATTCCTTTTGTTATCAATAATATACTAAAATTTAATTAAATTTTCACGAATAATTGACTATATTATTCAAATACGGTAAAATGGAACTAGGCAAAAAATTATAAAATTGGAGGTTACAATGGAAAAATTAATTATTACTGCTTGCTTGACCGGAGCAGAAGTAACAAGAGAACAACAACCAAATCTTCCTCTTACACCAGATGAAATTGCTGAGGCAGCATATCAATGTTATTTAGCAGGAGCATCAATGGTTCATGTTCATGCAAGGGATAAAGAGGGCAATCCTACACAAGATTATGAAGTCTACAAAGAAATTAAAGAAAAAATCGAAGCTAAGTGCAACATTATTTTCCAACCATCAACAGGAGGAGCTACTTGGCACACTCCAGAACAAAGAATGCAACCGATTGAATTAAGTCCTGAAATGGCAACATTAAGCATGGGTACTTGCAATTTTGCGGATGATGTATTTATGAACACAGAAGAAAATATCAAAATATTTGCAAAACGCATGAATGAATTAGGAGTTAAACCAGAATTAGAATGTTTTGAAAAAGGAATGGTTGATTCATCTATTCGTTTGGCTAAAAAAGGATTAATCAAAACACCTATGCATTTTGATTTTGTTCTTGGAGTTCCCGGAGCAATGGGTGGAGAATTGAGAGATTTATTATACATGGTAGAATCAATACCGTCTGACTCCACTTGGACTGTTGCAGGTGTTGGAAGATATCAGCTTCCTTTAAATATGGCAGCTATAATACTAGGAGGTCATGCAAGAACAGGATTTGAAGATAATATTTATTATAAAAAGGGCGAACTGGCAACATCTAATGCTCAATTAGTCGAAAGGGTTGCAAAAATGTCAAGGGAACTTGGACGTGAAGTTGCAACGCCAGATGAAGCAAGAGTTATACTTGGATTAAAATAAAAAAATATAGGAGATTTTTCACCGTGTTCAGTTTGACATGCAAGCACTGTCATTTTGAGCGCAGCTCGAAGAATCTCCTATTGTTTGTTTATCTATCGGCTGTTTATATATTGCCGCTTCATTACTTGTCAATTGCTAATCTTTTCTTATTTCTCCATTGCCAAATCAACTAATTTTACAATTAAGTCCTTATATTCTATACCTATTTTTTTAAGCATGGATGGGTATCTGCTTAAATCAGTAAGCCCTGGAATAGTATTTATTTCATTTAAATAGATCTTGTTTTCAGGAGTAACAAACATGTCTACTCTTGACAGTCCTTTGCAACGCAACGCTCTGTATGTTTTTTCAGCTACTTGTTTTGCTTCTTTTTTCAATTCATCGCTTATGCGTGCAGGACAGTAAATTTTAGAATTGTGCTGAGAATATTTTTCAACATAGTCAAAAAAGTCATTTTTTGTATCTATTTCATCTACTTCACCGATTGTAAGCTCTTCATTGCCCACAACTGCGCAACCTATTTCAAAGCCTTGTATCATTGATTCGATAATAACTTTGTGATCATATTCAAAAGCTTCCATAATACCTTTTTCAAATTCATCATAGTTTCTTATTTTGCTTATTCCTAAAGATGAGCCATTGTTGGCTGGCTTAATAAACATAGGAAGAGACAGTTTTTTATATGCTTCATCATACAATTTCTTTATATTTAGAGTGCTTGAGTTAACAACTGCCATAAAAGGTGCTGTTGCAATTCCTGCCATTTCGCAAATAACATGGGTGAATTCCTTGTCCATTGATACAGCAGATGAAGTCATATCACATCCCACAAAAGGAATTCCTGTCATTTGACAAAGTCCCTGAATTGTTCCATCTTCGCCATTTCGACCGTGAAGAACAGGAAAAATGCAGTCAATCTCTATTTTCTTAAATGTGTTGTTTTCTTCGTCAAGCTTTATGAAGCCTTTAAAATCATTGTCCATGCTCAATAAAACAGGGCTGAGTTTTTCCTTGTGCCATGTGTCATCATTAACTTTATCTGCATTTCCCTCAAAGTGAAGCCATTTTCCATCCTTGGTAATGCCAATCAGCGTAACATCAAACAATTCCTGCGGAACATTTTTAATAATTGCTGCAGCAGAGTGCAATGAAACTGAATATTCATCAGATTTGCCACCGAACAATATCGCTAGTTTAGTTTTATTCATTTTTCCCCTCCGTTTCTTTTAATGCGCAATCCTTTAATTTATTTGCTATATATTCAAGCTTTAAAAACCTCGATCCCTTAATAAGCATTGTGCAATTTTCTTCTATATATTTGCTTAAATATTCAGTTGCTTCTTCTTTTGTATCAAATTCTACAATATTTTTAATGTTTGTATTTTCCCTTGCTCCCTTTGCCATGAATTTAGCTTCTTGACCAATTGTAACAAGTTCATCAATGTTGTGGTGAGCTAAATCTTTGCCCACATTGTAATGGGTGTCATGGCTCATTTCCCTGTAACCAAGCATATCACCCAACACTGCGATTTTCTTGTTTGAATTGAATAACTCAAATATTTCCAAAGCAGCGTTTATGCTCACCGGATTTGATTTGTAACAGTCATTAAGAACAGTACATTCATTTATTTTTATAACTTCATTTCGAAGTCCTGTTTTTTCGATTTTTAATAAGCCCATACGGATTTCTTCGCAGTTCATGCCGAGTTCTTTTGCAGCCAGTATTGCCGCCATGGCATTTAAAGCTTGATGTTTTCCAAGCATTTCAACGTGGAGTTCTTCAAAATTTTCATCGCTTACTTTGAATGTTATACCATCTATATCTTCCTTAAATTCTTCAAGCCACAAAGTGTTGTGCTTTTGAAGACCAAAAGTTTCTTTTCTTATACTGCTTTTAATTTCAGTATCTTTTACTGTTTTTTCAATTAACTCATCATCACCAAAATAAATAAATAGTCCATTGTCCTTTATTCCATTAACAATTTCAAACTTTGCTTTTGCAATTTCTTCAATACAAGAAAAATTATCTATATGAACGAGACCAACACTTGTAATTATTCCTATATCAGGCTGTACAAGACGAGTTAAAAAGTCGATTTCGCCTTTTCTTTCCATTCCCATTTCTATAACAGCAACTTCACAGTCTTCATCTAGACTTAAAATTGTAAATGGAACTCCTATTTCAGTATTGTAATTGCCCATGGTTTTTTGAGTTTTATATTTTTGAGACAGTATGCCTGCAGTAATGTCCTTTGTGGAAGTTTTACCGTTGCTTCCTGTTACTCCAACAATTTTAACGTTCAGCTTGTTTCTGTAAGCAAGCGCCAATTCCTGCAACGCATTTACTGTGTCATCAACCAATAAAACTGCAATACCTTCCGGTGGATTAGGTTCATCTTTATTCCAAAGAGTAGCCACTGCACCTTTTTTTATTGCATCGCTTATGTAGCTGTGCCCATTTGTAGTAAGCCCCTTAATAGGAACAAAAAGATTGTTTTCATTAACTTTTCTTGAATCTATGCATGTGCCGATTATATATTTGTCCGTTTCACAGCCGCCAATGCACTGTGCATTTAATATTTCAGCAGCTTCCTTAATTTTTATTTTTATCATCATAGCCTCTATGTTGTTAAAATTTTGTAAGTATTAGTATATCAACTAATTATATTGTAATTTTCTTAATTTTACAAGGACAAAAAAGCAGACATGTGAAACAGACACGGAGACGTTTCATCTGTCTTTTTTTATAAAAATACTTCTTAAAAACAAATCTCATTTGTGATATAATGTCCCTTGTGATTTGAAAATTTCAGGAGATACATATGAAAAAAATTATAATAACTCTTAAAAAAGAAGCCGTATTAATAATATCATTTGTTGCAGCACTAATAACGTCTTGTTTTGTTCCACCTTCAGCAGAATATTTATCATACATTGATTTTAAAGTTCTGGCAATACTTTTTTGCCTTATGGTAATAGTTGCAGGCCTAAAGGAAATAGGACTGTTCAATGTGCTGGCAGAAAAAATGACATCCGGTTCCAGGAATACCAGAGGACTCTTTTTAAGTTTAGTATTAATTTGTTTTTTTAGTTCAATGCTTATTACTAATGACGTAGCTTTAATTACTTTTGTTCCATTTTCAATTTTAGTTCTTACAATTACCGCTCAAACTGAACATTTGATTAACGTTGTTGTAATGCAGACAGTTGCTGCAAATCTTGGAAGTATGCTCACTCCTGTTGGAAATCCTCAAAATCTTTATCTTTATTCTTTTTTCAATATGGAAGTTTCAGAATTTTTTAAAATAACACTTCCGATTACTTTAGCAGGGTTAATATTGATATTTGCTTTTTCTATTTTTGGTAAGCGAGAACTTATTAATGTACAGTTTAATACAACAGGAAAAATTGCTGATAAAAGAAAAATGATTTTATATATGCTTTTGTTTGTTTTGTGCCTGACTACAGTTTTTCGATTTGTTGATTATAGAATTACTTTAGCAATTGTTTTTGCAGCAGTTATGTTATTAGACAAAAATTTATTACTTAAAGTTGACTACAGTTTGCTGGCGACATTTGTATTCTTTTTTATATTTACTGGAAATATAGGAAATATTGAACCTGTGAAGAACTATTTATCTTTGCTTATTGAAAACCATGAATTAATTTATTCGATTCTTTTAAGTCAGGTATTGAGCAATGTACCTACCGCAGTTCTTCTTTCTAATTTCACAGAAAACTATAAAGCTTTGATCGTTGGCACAAATGTTGGAGGTCTTGGTACTCTTGTTGCTTCTTTGGCAAGTTTAATTTCTTTTAAATTATATGTTAAAACGGAAAATTCAAAACCTGTTAAGTATCTTGCAGTGTTTACAGCAATTAATATTCTTATTCTTTTGCTTTTATTAATATTTTCAACATTGTTTATTTTAAATATAAAGCAATAAAAAATCCGAATTCCTTCGGATTTTTTTATTGCTTACTTTTCTATTGTTGCTGTTGACAATCCTTCAACTTGATTATAGTTTATTTTATATCCTAACTTTTCGAAATCTCTAACTTTTACCATGGTTTTAGAATCTATCAATAAGCCTGTCATATCAATCTTTTCATTGTTTCTTACTACATAAGCTTTTTTATATTCATTGTCCCACTGCACTTCTTCACCAAATTGCTCACCAATATATCTCAAAGGTAAATAAACTCTGTCTTCTATTAATGAATAAGGCTGAGAATCCCAGTCTGCCTTTCCATCTAATCTCGATATATCTACTTGTACGCAGAGATCGTCAGCATACCACTGGAGTTGAATTTTTTTCACTGGATTAATTTTATTTTCTGTCTTATTATATAAGTCTTCAAGTTCATCTATTGCTATTATTCCTTCTGTTACATCAATTTTTTCAACAACCTGAGGTGTAATCACAGTATTAGAAGACAATTTGCCCATTAGGGAATTTTCATATACTATTTCTGCCTGACATATTTGTCTATACGAATTCCCTTCTTTATAAATTTTTTCTTTTATTCTACTGCCTTGAAACATTTCTTCATATAATTTTAATTCATCCGTTTCCAATATTAAAACTGCTTCATCAATAAAATCATAAAAATCTTGTCTGCTAGCTTTTAATTCTGCAATTAGTTCTTCTTTTTCTTCTGCTGTCACATCTTCAAATTCAGTGCTGTTGTAGATTTTTTCAACGTATTTCACTGTTTCATCAAAAACCAATTCCTTGTTTTCACTTATATATGTAATCAACCTTTCAATAAATTCCACGGTACTTTCAGGAGTAAGTTCCAAGGAATAACCATTGGTCACTTTAGTTATTAGTTTAGAATCAAATCCTTTAAAGGCTGTTGTTAAATATTCCATTGCGTCATCATATAAATCTGTGTATGAAACTTCGTAATGCATGCCTTGCGTTTCGTCTAAATCAGTCAATAAAATGTATTCAATCTCTTTTAATTCACTATTATACATTTCTTCTATTATTTTTTCGCTTTCCGAAGCACCATTTAACAAGTTTTCATAAGCAACTATTTCTAATATGGAATTTTTAGAAACGTATAATTTATTGTCTGCTATTTTAAAATTAATAGGTTCTTCTATCCCTAATTCATTGACTTTGAAAATTAAATCAAAAGACATGTACATTGACTGCAAATCTTCAATATTGACCACACCTTTCAAATTCAAGTCAACATTGTAATCATCTCCTGCCGCTTCTTTTGAAATTTCAATTTGAGTGCTGTTATTAAAACTAAATTGTGTTACATTTCCTATTTCCTTTGATAAATTCAAATACCCTAATTCATTAACCCCACATCCTGTTAGTATTGAAATTACCATTATAATAACTAATGCCATTGAAACTGATTTTTTAAACATGTTCCCCGCCTCCTTGTATTTTTAACACTGCATGTTCTGTTATCGTTTTCATCGATGATGAAACTAACTTACTGCAATTAAATCCTAACAGCTACATTATATATTTTACTACACTTTTTTCTTTGTTACAACATAAAACATTGCACATCACAGTTTCATTCTGAAATGGGTGCAATGGGGACAGTCCCCATTGCATTTTTTAGATCAAAAAAGACAGTTCTTTTATAAGAACTGTCTTAAAAATACTTTTCTTATTAATATTTCATTTCAGCCATTCTTACATAACCGTCATATCTGTCTTTAGCATCTTTTTCTGCTTTAACATATAATTCTTCAGCTGTTTCTGGGAATGATCCTTTTAATGAAGCATATCTTACTTCGCCTTCAAGGAATTCTCTGAATGAAGCTTTTGGTTCTTTAGAATCTAATACAAATGGATTCTTTCCTTCTTCTTTAAGAAGTGGGTTGAATCTGTATAAATGCCAGTATCCAGCTTCTACAGCTTTCTTTTCTCTGTCTACAGTCTTACCCATTCCTGCTTTAATTCCGTGGTTGATACATGGAGCGTAAGCGATAATCAATGATGGTCCGTTGTAGCTTTCTGCTTCTTTCAATGCTTTCAAGAACTGATTCTTGTCAGCACCTATAGCAACTTGCGCTACATATATGTAGCCATATGTTGTTGCTATCATACCAAGGTCTTTTTTCTTAATTTTCTTGCCTGAAGCTGCAAATTTAGCAACTGAAGCAGTTGGAGTAGACTTTGAAGACTGACCGCCTGTATTTGAGTAAACCTCTGTATCGAGAACAAGAATGTTAATATCCTCGCCTGATGCCAACACGTGGTCTAATCCGCCGTATCCTATATCATATGCCCATCCGTCTCCACCGATTATCCATTGAGATTTTTTAATTAAGTAATCTTTTTTGTCAAGAATATTATTTACCGCAGCCACACATTCATCACATGGTTTATATCCTTCAAGAACTGCAAGAACTTTCGCAGATGCTGCTTTTGATTCTTCACTTAATTCTCTGGCTGCAATCCATTCTTGGAAAGCTGCTTTTACTTCTGAATCAATATTTTTATCCAACAATGATTCCATTGATAATTGGATAGAATCTCTCATTTGTCTAACAGCTGTTGCCATTCCAAATCCGTATTCAGCATTGTCTTCAAACAATGAGTTTGCCCATGAAGGTCCTCTTCCATTTGCATCTGTTGTATATGGTGTAGCTGGTGCAGATGCTCCCCAAATTGATGAACATCCAGTAGCATTTGATATCATCATTCTGTCGCCGAATAATTGAGTAATAGTTTTAACATATGCAGTTTCTCCGCAACCTGCACATGCTCCTGAAAACTCAAAGTATGGTTTGCAGAACTGGCTGCCTTTTACAGTAGTTTTTTCCATTAAATTATCTTTAATTGAAACTGATTCACTTGCATATTTCCAGTTTGGAATTTCTGTTTCAACTTCTTCAGCAATCGGAACCATTACTAATGCTTTGTTCTTAGCAGGACAAACATCAACACAGTTTCCGCAACCTGTACAGTCTAAAGTACTTACTTGCATTCTGTATTCTAAACCTTCAAGTCCTTTTCCTGTTGCTTTAATTGTTGTAAAGTTTTCCGGTGCATTTGCTTTTTCTTCCGCATTTACTAATTGTGGTCTGATACATGCATGAGGGCAGATAAATGCACATTGATTACATTGAATACAATTTTCAGGTATCCACTTAGGTACACTTGTTGCTACACCTCTTTTTTCATATGCAGCTGTTCCCTGAGGGAATGTTCCGTCTTCAATGCCTAAAAATGCACTTACAGGAAGGCTGTCTCCTTCTTGTCTGTTCATAACTTCAGCAACATTTTTAACAAAATTAGGTTTTTCTTCATCTGTGAATGGTAAAACCAATCCGCTGTTATCACTTGTATCCTTAGCATCTTTCCATTCTGCAGGTATTTTTATTTCAACAAGTTCTGAAATTCCTTTTTCAACAGCAGTTTTATTCATATTTACTATTGATTCACCTTTTTTACCGTATGATTTAACAATAGCACCATTTAAATATCCAACTGCTTCATCAACAGGTATAACATCAGCTAATTTAAAGAATGCTGATTGAATAATCATGTTAGTTCTGTTTCCAAGTCCTATTTCTTGTGCAATTTGAGTAGCATTAATAGTGTAGAATTTAATGTTGTTATCTGCCATATATTTTTTATACTCAGCTGGCAAATTAGTTTCTAATTCTTCAGGTGACCAGATTGTATTTAACAAGAATGTTCCGCCTTTTTTAAGTCCTGTCAATACATCATATTTTGAAACATATGATTGTTGTGACAATGAAACAAAGTCAGCTTCATCTATTAAATATGTTGATCTTATTGGTGATTTACCGAATCTTAAATGAGATACAGTTACTCCGCCTGATTTTTTAGAGTCATATGAGAAATATCCCTGAGCATACATGTTAGTATGATCACCGATAATTTTAATAGCATCCTTATTCGCTCCAACTGTTCCGTCAGAACCAAGTCCCCAGAATTTACATCTAACTGTTCCAGGAGCTGAAGTGTTTACTACTGCAGGTGTTTCTAATGATTTAAAAGTAACATCATCAACAATACCGATTGTGAAATCATTTTTAGGTTTATCTGCTTTCAAATTGTTGTATACAGCAAATATCTGAGCAGGTGTAGTATCTTTTGAACCCAAACCATAGACTCCACCAACTATTACTGGTTGTTGTTCTTCTTCATAGTATAATGATTTTACGTCTAAGTACAAAGGCTGACCTACTGAACCTGGTTCTTTGCATCTGTCAAGCACTGCTATTTTTTTAACAGTCTTAGGCATAACATCAAAGAAATACTTTGAAGAAAAAGGTCTGTATAAGTGAACTATTACCATACCAACTTTTTCACCTTTTGCAGTCAAATAGTCAATTACTTCTCTTGCAGTTTCAGTAACTGAACCTATTGCTACTATTACATGCTCAGCATCTGGAGCACCATAGTAATTAAATGGTTTGTATTCTCTTCCAGTAATTTTGCTCATTTCTTTCATGTAATCATTTACAATATCAGGAACAGCATCATAGAATTTATTTGAAGCTTCTTTTGCTTGGAAGAATATGTCTGGGTTTTGTGCGGTTCCTCTAGTTACAGGATGTTCAGGATTTAAAGACCTGCTTCTGAATTCTTTTACAGCATCCATATCAACAAGCTTTGCTAAATCCTCATAATCTATTTGTTCAATTTTCTGAACTTCATGTGATGTTCTGAATCCATCAAAGAAATTTAAAAAAGGAACTCTGGATTTTATAGCTGTTAAGTGAGAAACAGCTGAAATATCCATTACTTCTTGAACACTGCTTGATGCTAACATAGCAAAACCAGTTTGTCTTGCTGCCATAACGTCAGAGTGATCTCCAAAAATAGACAATGCATGGCCAGCTAACGCTCTTGCTGTTACATGGAATACTCCTGGTAATAATTCTCCTGCAATTTTATACATGTTTGGTATCATCAGCAACAATCCCTGTGATGCTGTGTAGGTTGATGTCAGCGCACCTGCTTGCAATGAACCGTGAACAGCGCCTGATGCTCCTGCTTCTGATTCAAGTTCAGTTACTCTTACAGTCTGCCCAAATATGTTCTTTTTACCATGTGCAGCCCAATCATCCACTAATTCAGGCATTGGTGAAGAAGGTGTTATAGGGAAAATTGCAGCTACTTCTGTAAACGCATATGATATGTACGCCGCAGCTGTATTTCCGTCCATAGTTTTCATAACTTTTGACATTAATGTTTCCTCCTATATATTGTTATTATATAATGTAACCGTTAATAATATTGTTTATTAAAATCAATACCGACTTTGATTATATCTTATAAAATTGTTAATTGCAACCACAAATAATGCAATATTTACTATTATTGTTAAGCAAGCTTATAAAATAAACCAATACCCAATACTAATCTTGCTAAAATTAGTCATTCAACGTTTTCATATATATTTAATTAAACTATTAACAAATAAAAAACTTATTTTTTTTGCAAGATAATGTTATAAAAATTCATTTTTATTTTCGTGTTAAATTATGAAACTTTTTATTATATGTTTCAAGCGGATTATACCCTAACAATTTTTGCCTGTAGTTTTTAGCTGCTATTTCTACAATTGCAGATATGTTTCTTCCAGGTTTAACCGGAACTACTACGGTTGGAATTTTTACACCAAGTATTTCAGTATATTCTTCATCCGCACCTATCCTATCATATTCTTTGCTTTCATCCCAATCTTCAAGTTCAATAACCAATTCAATATATTGTTCCAGCCTTATGGACCCGACTCCAAACAAATGCTTAATATCAAGTATTCCTATTCCTCTGATTTCCATTAAATGCTGTGTAAGTTCAGGGCACGTTGCTTTTAATCCATTGTCTACTTTTTTTATTATTACTGCATCATCTGCAACCAGTCTATGTCCCCTATTTATAAGTTCAAGAGAAGTTTCGCTTTTTCCAACACCACTTTTCCCTTTTATCAATACACCCACACCAAAAACTTCAAGACACACTCCATGAATTGTTGTTTCTTCTGCAAGTTCTTCCTCCAGAAAATTTATCATTACATTTACTAATTTGTCTGTTTTTTCATATGATTTTAAAACAGGCCTCTTGTATTTTTTTGCATAATAAATCATATCTTCATCTATATCCATATCATTTGCAACAATTAGAGCTGGTATAGGAAAGCTAAAAAATTTATCTAATCTTTGTTTTTTTACTTCTTCATCCAAAGTCTTGATATAATAGGTTTCTGATTTTCCCATAACTTGAACTCTTTCAAAAGAAAACCAATCAAAATATCCTGCTATTTGAAGACCTGGTCTTATTATTTCAGGCGTATAAATTCTAGATTGTATATCTTCCGGATAATAAACCTTTTCTAGTCCTATATAGTTTATTAAATCCTCAAGTTTAACGTACTGCATATAATTACCATCCTTATTCTAATTGTTTATTATTACTCATTAAAATAATGATAAACGGACTCTGCTGCTTTTACATTCATTCCCGAAACAGCGGACAATTCTTCCACACTTTTATTTTTTATATTTTCAACTGATCCAAATTCTCTAAGTAAATTTAATTTTCTTTTCTCCCCAATGTTCTCGATATTGTCAAGGTCTGACTTAAATAATGTCTTATCCCTTAAATTTCGATGATATTCAATTGCAAACCTATGAGCTTCTTCTTGTATTTTGTATATAAAGCGGTACACAGTATCCGTCTTTTTGAATTCTATTTCCTTATTATTATATATCAAGCCTCTCGTTGTATGTTTGTCATCCTTGATCATACCACATACCGGTATATGCAGTCCGTAGTTGCTCAAGACACCTTCCGCAATATTAGTTTGTCCTTTTCCTCCGTCAATCAAAATCAAATCAGGAATTTTATTAAATCCATTCAAATCTTGACCTTTGTCTAGTCCTCTATTTACTCGCCTTTCAAGAACTTCTTCCATGCTTTTGTAATCATTTGGACCATTAACTGTTTTTATTTTAAAACGGCGGTAATTGCTTTTACTAGGGATGCCCTTTTCAAACACTACCATCGAGCCAACAGATTCAACACCTTGAATATTTGAAATATCATATGCTTCAATACGCATTGGCAATTCATCAAGCATTAAAATATTTTTAAGTTCTTCAACAGCTTTCATGCTTTCGTCAAGGTTTTTCTTTATTCTTTGGCTTCCTTTTTCTAAAATTTCAAGAGCATTCTTTTTAATCATTTTTATAAGCATGCTTTTCTCGCCTTTAGCAGGAACTTTTAAAGAAACTTTGTTTCCTCTTTTTTTAGACATTAAATTTTCAAACACTTCCATATCTTCTATTTCGGCTTCAATATATATTTCTTTAGGAATATACACCGTGCCTGTATAAAACTGCGATAAAAAGGAACTTATTATTTCTTCTCTTGTTTCATTTTCTATATTGGTAAGGAGATAATGCTCTCTTCCCATAATCTTTCCGTTTCGAATAAAGAAAATTTGTATACAAGCCTCTTCTATACCCATTGCGCTACCTATAACATCTTGATCGGTGCTTGAGTTAGCAGATACTATTTTTTGTTTTTCTGCAATTAATTCAATAGCATTTATTTGATCTCGATATTTCGCGGCCACTTCATACTCCATATTTTCAGAAGCTTTCAACATTTTTTCCTTTAATGACAATAACAAGTCATCTTCCTTGCCTGACAAAAAACTTATTGCTTTATTAACTTCATCTCTATATTCCTTTATGTTGATATTTCCCATGCAAGGAGCTGTGCATCTGTTTATATGATAATTCAAGCATGGTCTCTGATTTTTCTTTGTACCGTCAAGTTTTAAAGAACATTTTCTCAGCTTGTACAGACTGCCAATTATATCTATGATTTCATTTACTGCATACACGCTGGGATAGGGACCAAAATATTTTGCTCCATCCTTTTTGACTTCCCTGACTTTGTAAATACGAGGATATTTTTCCTGAACAGAAATTTTAATATATGGATATTGCTTGTCATCTCTAAGCAATGTATTGTATTTAGGCCTGTACTTTTTAATTAAGTTTGCCTCAAGTATTAATGCTTCTACTTCATTGTCAGTTATGATATATTCAAATTCAGAAATATTTTTAATCATAGCTTGGATTTTAGGAGTATGATTTTTAGATTGGAAATATTGTCTTACCCTTTTTTTTAAATTTTTGGCTTTGCCTACATATATTATTTCGCAAAATTCATTTTTCATGTAGTATACACCGGGGTTATCGGGTACTTTTTTTAACTCTTCCTGTATATCAAACATTTTATCTCCTATAAATTGATATATGTATTATACCACGTTTGCCCTAATATTAACATAATATTCAAATTAAATTTGAATTAATTTACAAATTCTTAAGATAGTAGTGTTAATGATGTGAGACTGGTTTAGTTTTCCTAAAATAACAGGTTTGTATACAAAAAGGCTGCTTTAAGAAGCAACCTTTTAAATTAATCAATTATTATCTTATTGGACATATTCCAGAATCGCAGCCTTCATTTCCAATATCCAATATTTCTTCTTGTACTTCATACTTGCTTAAGAGTGAAGGAATAAATGGTTTCATTTCCTTTAATCGTTTATTGTATTCTTCTTCCGTTATTGATTCATAAGGCATCAGCTGGTAAAAGCTATCGTCTAATGACAGGAATGAAAGAGCAACAACATCATTCCAATTATCCCATACCCATTGTTCAACCTGTTCCCATTCATTGTCTCTTACATGCACTGTAATAGAACAATTGTGATCAACATAATTTTCCATGAACAATTTATAGTTCTCCAATTGTTCAATAGCTGTAACGTCATATTTTGTTATGCCACGAGGTGCTTTTTCAGGAAACTCAATAACTTTGGTTGTACAAGTTTTTATTTCCTGTCCAACTTCAGGATGAATTGAATATCCAAGTTCTTCACAAACCTTCACTAATGGATCATGACTGTTAATTCTTACTCTTCTTAAAAAATATGGAGAGTGAGAATAATGTACACCACTTGATACTCCAGGAAGCTGTGACAATGTTCCTTCCGGTTTAATTGTTGTAACTAAAATAGGAGCACTTTCACCAATTTCTCCGGCATAGCGTTCTACCTCATCCTTGGCTACATCTTTCAGTTTTCTTAAAAGTGATGCTTGCTGCTCTTTATCAAGCGCTGCAGCATTGACCATATCCTGCCACCCTGTCAATGAACATCCTGTAAGTTTATCCCTTTGCTGAACTCTATCCCACTGTGACAATTCAAGCTCTACACATGTCATTCTGTAACCCGCTCTTGCTGACAAACGCTGAGCCCTCAATAATCCTTTTTCATCCAGTATTCCATTTTCATCTACAAAAGCAAATACATTGATGGTTGTTAAATTACACAATCCTTTATTGTCTAAGAGAATTTCGCCACACGGGTTAACTCCGTTCATATTTGTTCTTCTCTTATTCCCCGCTTCTTCATTAACCCATCCAGGTTCTCCTGAAAAACGCATTTGTTCAATTTGCCATTTCAATTGTTCCCTTGTAGGCTTTTTCCTGTAATAAATAGAGTTGTTGCTCATTGAGCGATGAATTATATCTTTGTCAACAATCCATTGTCCGTCTATTTGTTTATAAAGCTTATTTTTTGCTTCGATACAATCAGAATCGTCATAATCAATAAGCATTATTTCTGCAGTTCTTCTTACTCCACCCACAACAACATTCTCTCCTATGATATTGGCAATATCAAGGCAATCAATTGGTTTTAATTTAAAGCGTTCTTTGCCATCAATAGCACCACGCTTTTTAATTACCGCATCTATTTTGCTAAACATGTTTTTCATGCTTGAATGACCGCTTGCAGTTCCACCAAAAGTTTTAAGAACTTCACCCTTTGGTCGTACATTGTTATAATTTATAATAACAGTATTAACATTTCTGTATTCACTGCTGTTTATTATGCTTAAGAAATGATCCAGTGCCTGTACCCAGCCTTCTTTGCTA
Organism: Sedimentibacter sp.; assembly: GCF_033447055.1. Classification (GTDB taxonomy): domain Bacteria; phylum Bacillota; class Clostridia; order Tissierellales; family Sedimentibacteraceae; genus Sedimentibacter. Next base: position 1,455 of record NZ_JAWQJF010000085.1, on the reverse strand, counting down.
TCTCCAACAGTTATTTTTACAGAATTATTCTGACTGAATTCCACACCTGTATTGTCTTCCCTTTTAGCTTTTTCAGTAGGTGAATAATCTTCGTGCATAATTTTATAATTAGCTCTCACTTTTGGAAGTTCTTCAACATCGCTTTTTAATATTCTTACACCAACTCCAGAACCTATCATCAATAAATAAAACAAATCTCTGAAAGCATGGAAATCATTTATTATTTCAAATGCACAGTTGAAATTTGCCATTGGGTAATTGTATGAAACAGGAGTTCCTCCAACCCAAAATGTTCTTCCTGATAAAAATTGTCTTAAATTAAAAATATTATCATATAACTGTTCTGCTTCTTCTTTTTTAGTAGGAACAAGACTGCAGTTGTATTCAACCGCCCTTCTTACAGTTTCCCACCAATATTCTCTTCTTCTTTCTTCAGGAAGCCACCTGGAATAAGTTCTGTAATAAACAAAGTTTCCAAGCTGATTCATAGGAGAACCAATATGTTTATACTTACTTATGAATTCTTCACTTAAAAGTTTATAATCTTTTCTTTTTCGAGAATCTCTTGACTTATCTCTTTCATATCTATATAGAATATATCTTTTAGCAACATCTTTTCTCTTGCTATCCATCAGTTCATTTTCAACCATATCCTGTACCATCTCAACTGGTATCGGAAAATTTTTGTTTGATAATTCGTCTTGAATTCTAATGCTTATTTCTCTAGCCAGTCCTTCATCAACGCCATCCTTAGTTTCTTTCATAGCCTTGATAATTGCATTATCAATTTTTTCAGCATTAAAATCGACAAAATGTCCCGTTCTTTTTAATATCTTAATCATACCCATCCCTCTTTTTCTATAGTTCTTTTATAAATAATACGTTTAAAGTGATACTACATATTGTAGCATCAACCCATTAAAGTGTCAATACAGCACAATATATAGATTTATTTTAACAAAGTATAACAAATGCTGAAATATAAACATTATATAGAATATATCGAATTTTGTTATAAATTGAAATAAAATTCTTTACTGATATTTCAACGAATTCCTAATTTCTTAATAAATCTTAATATATTCTGGCGCAGTGCACAAAAAAATTAAAAATCTCTCAAACAGTATTATTGCCCAAGAGATTTTTTTGATTTCATTTTTATTATTATAATTCTCTTATTAATTCATCTTTAAATTCAGTTGTACTCAGAAGTCCGCCAATATCTTTGGTGTGAAGATCTTTGTTTTTCAAAACTTTTTTCAATGCATTTTCAATTTTTAATGCTGCTTCTTCTTCGCCAATATATCTTAACATCATTATACCCGACAGAATTGCTGAAGTGGGATTTGCAATGTTTTTTCCTGCAATATCAGGGGCAGAACCATGGACAGGCTCAAATATTGCTGCATCGTCTCCGATGTTGGCGCTTGGGGCCATACCAAGTCCTCCGATTAA
>NZ_JAWQJF010000084.1:0-9404 GCF_033447055.1 Sedimentibacter sp. | reverse complement strand
TATAATAACAAATAAATAAATCTACAATGAGAGGTAAATGATGATTCAAGATATAGAGCCAAGAATATTTGATAATAAATTTAAAAATAAAAAAGCAGAACCGCAGAATTTGTTTCTTTCATATGAAGGAGATACTGTACTTGTCAGAGAAGACAAGGAAAAACTCTGGTATCCATCATTTTCTGATTTTGAGGCAGAATATCCTCATCTTATAAATGATGCGCAATTTCTTTTCACTATAGACGACATTAATTACTACCTCGTAGTTGAAAAGGGACTTGATTTAGCAGAAGGATGGACCTATGTAACTACAAACAGATTCAGGACTGAACCAAAATACTGGCGTTCATTTGCAGGTGCTGTGGGATGGCAGCTGAACCGTTGGTATGACAATCACCGTTTTTGCAGCAAATGCGGCAAATCAACAAAACGCTCAGAAAAGGAAAGGATGCTCTATTGCGAATCCTGTGGTTTTAAAGCCTATCCTACTATTTCTCCATGCGTAATAGTTGCTGTTCATGATGGCGACCGCCTGCTTTTAACCAAGTATGCAGGTCGAGCATATACAAGATACGCCCTAATAGCTGGATTTGCAGAAATTGGAGAAAGCCTGGAGCAGACAGTTCACAGAGAAGTAAAAGAAGAAGTAGGCCTTAAAGTGAAGAATCTTAAATTCTATAAGAGCCAGCCCTGGCCGTTTACTGATACACTCCTTGCAGGCTTTTATGCTGAACTAGACGGTGATGACACCATCACGCTTGAGGAAGACGAGCTAGCCTTAGGCGTTTGGATGAACAAAGAAGATATACCACCTGCAGAACTGAACATAAGCCTCACAAGTGAGATGATGGAAGCATTCAGAACCGGATCTGTAAAATTATAGTGTCATAGAGACGTAGTCTGACAAAGTAAGCAAGATTTAAAATTAAACTAAAACAGGATAGAAAGTTAAAAATTCTATCCTGCTAAATTCATGCTAATATTTGTAATTTAATTTTCAGAATATTATACTTAGATTCTATATTTTTTTGCAAACTTCCCTTATTACTATTTGATTATATTTACCTCTTATGCCCTTTTTTTCAATCTGACTTCCGGCTCTGACGGCAGCTTGAATAACGGAACAAATCTGTCCCAACCGGTCAATGTCAGCAATAAAATTGAAACTACGGCTACTATTGCCATAAAATTATACCTTATTAAGTCAAATGAAACAAAGTTGTACAATGGATATACTGCGTTGGCTATTCCCACGTAGAATCCAATATAAACATGCCATGGAATCAGCTGAGAACCGAAAACGCCTAAGGCATCTGAAAAAGTTGCGTTTCTCAACTTCAATTTGTACATATCTTCTTGACTTGCCTCTACATTTTCATCTGTCAAGTCCTTTATTATAGGACCTATAGTTACTATCTGTGCCATTTCGTCTGCTAATGCTGCATTTCCTACCAAAGACAAAATTCCATTGGCAAACATCAACTGTCTTACACTTTTAGATGTTTTTGCTATGAAATCAGACAATGGCTTGAATGCATGCATCTTTGACATAATGCCTCCAAATGCACCAACCCACATCATCATAACAATAACCCATGACCCCGCATCCGCAAACCCAGTCATCATATTGTCCAGAAATTGATGAACAGAAGTAACTGTTCCTGCGAACAATCCGAATATCAACGATGAAATAAGCCCTACTCCCAGACATGCCAAAGTTGGTACACCCTTAATAGCAGTAATCAATACCAATATTAAAGGAACTATCATAAACATTGGCACTCCATTTTTAACCTGGCTCAGAAGTTCAACTGCTGACGGTCTTTCAATTGCCAGTGTATCATAAACTTCCTTTGGAATTTGGTTTATTGCTTCTGCTGCATTGCCTACTTCACCAGGCAAGCCCATACTTACCACTAAAAAACATACAGCAGCAAGAACCAGACAGCAAAGTGACCATGGACCCTGGCTTCTAATCCTGTCTACTACTTGTACACCTTGAATGCCTGAGCTTACGACTGTAGTGTCAGAGATTAATCCGATGTTATCTCCAAAGCAAGCTCCTCCTGCTATGGCGCAAACTGTAATTACGGGATTTCCTCCAACTATTTGGTTCAGCCATAAAAAAATCGGCGCACAAGCTGCAAATGTTCCCCAAGAAGTTCCTGTTGCTACCGAAAGAATGGCTGCTATTATAAAGGATGTTACTGCAACTGTCTTTGCAGATATTCCCAGACCTAATGCTATGTTGATTATAGCAGCACCTACTCCTGTTGACATAAATGATTCTGCCATTGCATAAGCCAACATTAAAATAAAAAATACCAATTGCATTTCTTTTACATTGTTAACTGCGGAATCAACCAAATCACCAAATTTGACCTTTTCTGTGAGTGAAGCAATAATTGCCGCATACACTACAGCAATCGGTGCAATTTGTAAAATATCAAGTCCTAATGTACCTAAGTTGCTTGCTATCATAAGTCCAGCCATTAGAAACACTGGTGATAACTTTAAAAACGCTATCATAAAAATACCTTCCTCTTAAGTTTTGTTTAAAGTATAATGTCATGTTAATAAATTAACAATGTATTATAACATGTATAATCGATTAATGCAAGCGATAAGGTTATTTTTTATACTCCATTAAGGAAAGATTATCCCATCTTCCATACTAAACATAGTAAACAATTTCACAGAATTATACCCCTGCATTAATTAATCTTATTTTTTTTATGACTTACAAAGTTCATACTTGTCTACTGACATGCCATTAATAATAACCGGTTTTACAAAATTAAAGCCAAGTCGTTTTAAGATATTAACAGAAGCTAGGTTTTCCATATTACAGGCAGCGACTAAACTATTATGTTCAGTATTATTGAAATAATATGCTACCGTCGATGCTGCGGCTTCATAACCAAAGCCATTTCCCCAACTGTCACGACAGTATCCATAAAATAACTCAATTCCATCAAGGTCTTCACATTCTCTAAACCCACAATAGCCTATATACAACATAGATGATTTTTCTACTACGGCAAATTCCATGTTATCCCCTAAAAAATTCATATCAATATCCTCGCAAAAAATCTTAAAACGTTGCTCATATGTTAGTGTAGTAACACCTCCTGTAAATTGTTTTGAAATCGGATCAGTAATCATACTCCAAAAGCGTTCAAAATCTGCAGTACTATGTTTTCTCAATATTAATCTTTCTGTTTCTATTTTCAATTATTCCACCTCAATTGCCTTTAATGCTCCGAACAATACACCAGCTACCGACCAAATAATCCAGGACATTGCCCAATTATTTGTAATGAAACTGTATCCAAGATAAACAGCGACGATTACGTACCAATATACTTTTGAAATAGTTTGAAATGTTTTATTTGATTTATTTTTTACAGAGTAATCGCCTTGTTGCAAAAGCACATTGCAAGGTTCGTAAGATCCGCTTTTGCTAATTATGTTATAAGTTGAGAATGCAACAATAATTAAAGTGACTACTACAGATATTGCACCAAATTCTTCCATTCCAGATGCAAGAGGAATAACAATAACTGGCAGAGCACTATACTCCTAATGCTGTTTTTGGTGCTATAGCTCTTGAATTTTCTATATAATTTTTTGCTTCTTCATAAGTGCTAGTAATTGATTTTACGTCATTTACCAGCTCTTTGATTAGTATTTTATTTCATAAAATCCATTATTAGGTATAATAGTAAGTTTTGTATTTGCTAATATTTTTTGACTTTCACTGTCTATGATCTCTAACCTTATATCGAAGGAATCTTTTATGTCTATTACTTTATCTTTTTCGGTTTTTTTTACATTTTCAATGTAATTTTTCTAATTTAAGGAAATTCAACTTTGTTTCCGATGTTAATATCCCTATAAAAATGACTACACAACCAAGAGACATTATTTTCGTAAACGAATCATGAAGAAAGACAACTGATAATAGTGTTCCAAATACTGATTCAAGACATAGCATTATAGATGTTTTCATTTCTGATATATATTTCTGACATACAATCTGCAATCCATAAGCTATTATTGTGCCAAATATTGTCATATATAGTATTGAAAGTATTCCAATCATAGGAAATTCTGAGGGGAACGGTTCCATAGCTAATGAAATTACTAGACCTATTATACCTGCAACAAAAGTTTGCAAAAATGTCAATATTATCGGATCCATTTCTTTAACTAAACGACCTATGACTGCAATATGCAATGCGTATAAAAACGAGCTTAATATTGTTATCATGTCTCCCTTGTTAAAACCGCCAGGTCCATTGACTGTTAGTAAATAAATTCCTACAAGAGTTAAAATTGCAGCCAAAAAATTATAAATATCAGGTTTCTTCTTATATATTATCCAATACAAAAAAGGTACCATAATAACATACAATGCAGCAAGAAACGATTGCTTTGATGGGGCAGTATACTGGAGGCCTATAATTTCAATGAGATATGCAAAATAGAATATAGTTCCACAAACAATCCCCCCTAATAATTGCTTTTTTGTAATTGTTAATATTCTCTTATTTAAAAAAATCCCAAGTATAATTCCACCTAATAAATACTTGGACATAGTGAAAAACATTGGTGAATAATAATTAAGAGCTATTTTTCCAATTGGAAAAGTGCTACCCCATAAAAATGCTGTGAAAACAAGTCCAAATTCATATAAAATTTCTTTTTTCCTATTTTGCAACAATACACTGTCCAATTATAACACCTTCATCTCTTTACTTTTCATTCTTCATATTATTAGTAGATTATTAAATACTTTACTACAGTAAATTTCATATCATCTTTCTTCGCACTCATTTTAATTAATTTAATGGAACAAAAACCTCTGCTGTCATTCCAGACTTAAGTATTCCGTCTACATCATCAATGGCAATTTTTATTTTTGTAGCTGTATGCTTACTGTCAGAGGTTGACTGCTCGTCCTTTGGCGTGTATTCATGAGTCAGGGAAATATAGCTTACCCTACCTGTTTGAGTACCCTGAGATGTTGTAACATTCAGCTCCTGGTTGTAATAAATTTTATCCAGATACTTATCAGGTATATAACAAAGTATATAAATATCATTAGAAACTGCAACATCGGCAATATTTGCTCCGGAAGTGACTATATCTCCAAGTTCAAAGTTTTTACTGATGATAATACCGTCTGCAAGAGCTGTAATATCATATTTGCTTAATATGTTTTGAGCTTGACTTAGCTGAGCAATTGATTGGTTTAAATCTGCCTGAGCCATATTTATAGACTCTTTTGAAGCACCGCTTTGAAGCAGTTTTAACTGTGCGTTTGCCGCATCGTAATTCGCCTGAGCCGCTACTATTCCTTGATGTGATTTGATTTTAGCACTTTGAAGCTGTCGATTGGCTGTATCAAGCTGATTTTCTGCCGTATCAAGCTTATATACCGCTAAATCCAAATCGCTTTTTGAAATGATATCTTCATTATAAGAATCAAGTGCTGTAACATATTGTGACTTTATGTAATCGTAGTTAGTTTGAGCTGAATTCACCGTATCCTGTGCAATTGAAACACTGTTGCTGTCGGATTCTGACTCAGCTGTTAATAAATCAAGCTGGGCTTTAAAAGCTGCAACCTGGGCACTTGCCTGTTCAATTTGCTCAGGGCGTGATCCTGCCTCAAGCTCTTTAAGCTTTGCTTTTTTCATATCAACAACAGCTTGAAGTTGCTCAACCAAGTACTTTTGATTTGTATTATCTATGGTTGCAATTATATCGCCTTTTTTAACGGGCTCACCCTGCTGCTTATTCATTTTAACTATTTTTCCTGAAACCTCACTTACGGATGATATAATAATATTTTGAATATCTCCTTTCAAAGTTAAATTTTCAGAATTTGATGAACAGCCTGAAAGAATTAAAATTACAGTTAAAACTATCAATAATTTCTTCATGTTACACCTCATTATATTTTACGATGCTTTTTAAGAGCAAAGATATTTGCAATGATGAAAAATATACAAAACATGCTGAGAACCAGCACATCAAATGCAATGGAGCTCCATCCCTTGCCGCGAATCATGACGTTTCTCAATGCATCTGCTGAATACCACAGTGGCGTGAATCGTCCAACAACCTGAAGCAACGGCACCATGGTGCTTAGATCAAACAGGCCGGAGAAGAATACCTGAGGCACTATTACTATTGGTATAAATTGAATCATCTGCATTTCATTTTCTGCAAATGCCGAGATGAAGGTTCCTATGGAAAGGGCTGACATTGCAGTTAAAATTGTTATAATCAGAACCAGGGCAAATGAACCAATCATCATTAAGTTAAGAACTTCAATGGAATACCATGCAATCAAAGTAGATTGAATTATAGTAAACACTCCGAAGCCAAGAAGATAACCAAGCACTATTTCCCATCTTCTAATGGGAGAAGCAAGGGTTCTTTCCAGTGTACCAGTGTTTCGTTCGCTTAAAAATGAAACACCTGCTATTAAAAAGACAAAAAAGAACACATAAAAACCAATCAATATAGGTCCGAAATTGTCAAAAGAAGACATATCTTCATAACCGTACAAATATGTTATATCTGTTCCAGAAGACGGAACAGGATGCATTACGCTCCGAACCAGCAAAAGGACGGCCTTGCTCTTAGCAGGATCGCTTCCTTCAAGCCTGATATGCGGTACCCCGCTCTCAAAATTAATGACAGCATCAACTTCGAAAATATTTAATGATTCCTCTGAATTATTTTCGTTAAGTCTTATAATTTTTGCATCCTCATCCTCAAGTTTGTTTACAAAGGAAAGAGGAGCATTTATTATTCCTATTTTAGGATGATAAACATTGCCGTTAAAAATTAATGACATCAAAGTTAAAACAAGTATGGGAGCAACTATCATTAGGCCTATAGTCCTTTTGTCGTGCTTCAATTGTAGAAGTATTCTTATCATTATGGCAATTACCCTCATTCAGAATCCCCTCCATAATATAAAAATGCTTCTTCAAGTGTTTCAGAAGATGTTGCTTGCATCAGTTCCACAGGCGTACCTACGGCTATGATTCTGCCATCTCTTATCATTCCCAGATTATCACAGTACAAAGCCTCATCCATTACATGGGTTGTAACAATAATTGTGGATCCTTTTCTTTTAAGCTCATATAATTCATTCCATATTGATTTACGAAGCACCGGGTCTATTCCAACTGTAGGCTCATCAAGTATAAGAACTGGAGGCTCGTGTATCAAGGCAACTGCAAGAGAAAGTCTTCGTTTCATGCCTCCCGAATATTTTTTTACCTGTTTTTTTAATTCATCAGACAAACCTACAATCTCCATTACATCCCTTATTCTCATTTTTCTTCTCGAACCTTTAAGCCCGTACAAGGATGCAAAAAACTGGAGGTTTTCTTCTGCAGTAAGTTCTCCGAAAAGAGCATCGGATTGTGCCATATAGCCAATCTTGCCCATAGTGGAAAGCTTGGGCATTTTATCACCCAGCAATACAACATTACCCTGTGTAGAGATATCGACACCTGCAATTATTTTTACCAGAGTTGTCTTGCCTGAACCCGAAGGACCAAGAAGTCCAAGAATCTGCGAGTAATTTACATTCAAATTAATGTCAAATAAAACCTGTTTCTTTCCAAAGAATTTGCTTACAGATTCAACCCAGATACAGGAAGAATCAGCTTTTTCTACATTCAACATTTTACAATTCTCTTCTTTCGTCTGCTTTTCTTAAATCCCATACCATGTATTTTTAAGATTAATCCTCAATATTAATATCTATGAAACGATTACCCTTGCCCCACACAGATACTATTGGCAATATCTTTACGAATGCAGCTGGATCAATTTTTTTTATAAGCCTTTGAATCATAATAGATTGATTTGGTGAACAAATAGATTCAATTAGAATTTTATCTTTGTTTGTATAGCCTCCTTTTATATTAAAAAGAGTTACACCCCTACCTAGTTCATACATAATATATCTGCTGATTTCTTCATGTTTACAACTTATTATTTCTAGCTTGTACAATTTAGTTCCAACACCGAACATAATAAAGTCACAAACCTTTGTTACAATCAATTGGCTTATAACAGAATACAAGGCTATATTTCTGCCAAATGCGAAAGCTGCAATAATTATTACAGTTCCATCCAAGACTAACATAATATAGCTTACATTTATTGATGGAAAGATTTTTTTATTTAATATCCTCGCAATAGTATCTGTTCCTCCAAATGAAAAGCCCTTTCTAAGTATCATACCCACCCCTGCTCCATAAAATATTGAAAAATAAATTGAAGCAAGTAAAAGGTCATTTTCTACAAATTTAAATTCATAATTTTGCATCACCAACAATACAGTCGGATATAAAACAGAAAGAAAAACAATTTTCATGATTTCCTTCTTGCCCATGAGCAAATACGTGGTAAAAAGTATGATAAGTGTTGCAAAATAATAAATATATGAATAATTAATATTTATATAGCGTTCCAGAATAATCGCAAGACCAGTTATACCGCTTGTAATAAGTCCATTTGGTTTGAGTATATAATTTACGGAAAAAGCCGTTATAACACAACCAAAAGTTAAATAAATAGTATCATATAATAATTTCTTAATATTTAATTTTCTCATTTTTCTCCTAACCAGAAACGGTCTTCATTTTATACAAAAATATTATGTACTATCAGTTTATCAAACTTAACATGATATGACAATGCAAATTTCAAACCTTGATTCAACAAATTCCAAAGTTTATTTTATGCTTTTAATTTATTTTCAGAAGATGAATTAAATGAGAAGAAAAAAATACATGTGGAAACTGAAAGCTTTAATACAATAGCTGAAGAGACTAGATTAGATATTCTCAATGATAGTGATTTACTATTAAATTACTTTAATCTCATCAAAGAGGTAGATAATAAGGACATTAATAGTTAATTTGCTTACTTGATGGTATTATAGAACGAAAAGCAATTTGGTATGATTGCAAATACAAACACATAAATAACCTTATCTAAATAGACAAACAGTAGAAATTAAGCACTTTCTGTATTTATAAATTAACTCTGGAAAGAACCATTTTTAGATTAGCATAAACTGATTTTCAGTCTTATGTGTCTTGCTGTAACTAGCAAATTCTTTTGCAAAGTTTTCGGCAAAAAGTACTTACCAGTTACAGCTATTTTATTTAATATTTATTTACACTATATTCCTAAGTCTAAAATTGCCAACCAAACTCTTAAGCATTTCAGCCTGCCCATTTAACTCTTCGCTGGCAGCAGCACTTTCTTCTGCTGTAGCACTGTTCGTTTGAATAACAGAAGCTATTTGATCTACACCAATATTTATTTGATTAGCAGACTGTGCTTGTTGATTAGAAGCC